>CAJOLM010000053.1 GCA_905235355.1 uncultured Elusimicrobiales bacterium | reverse complement strand
AATATCAATAAGAACCATTCCCGAGTGTTTTTATCGGGAATCCCAGCCTTATTTAAAATGAAAGCGGATGAGACCCCCGATACCAACCTTCGGGGGTGGCAATATGTTCGCGCGTTTACCCTCATTGAACTGTTAGTCGTTGTTCTCATTATCGGCATACTTGCCGCCATTGCCCTGCCGCAATACCAAAAGGCTGTGAAAAAATCTCGCGCCGCCACCCTATTACCGCTGTTAAGCAGCGCATATAAAGCTGAACGAATCCTTAGATTGGAAAAAAACCAGTCTTGGGATGTTAATGACCTGGCTATTGAAATTCCCTCTAATGCTAATTTAGAAATTTTCCCGGGATACCGCCGAGAGTCTGTTATAGAGTTTGCATCTTGGACAAACGACAATAATATAACAGACAGCGACGATACGACCAACGGAATGTATTTTGTATTAGAATGGGATGATGATGAATATAATGGATTATATTTTGGGGTTTTTGCGATTGGAGACCAAAAACCTGTTTATTTTTGTTATTCTAGACAAGCAGAGCCTTGTTCAAACTATGGTTTTAGCATTCCTCAAAATAATCCCCTGGGATCGACGATGATGGCTTTTTTAGGAGGTTCTGACGCCATCTACACTATGCCGTAAACTACAACTTATCAGTAATACATCTATAAAGAGCAAAAAACGGAACGCTTTTAGACGTTCCGTTTTTTGGTAAATTAACTATTTTATTTGATAGCGCTGTGAATAAAGTCTGCATTGAGTACGCCGGGCAAAAGCTGGGCAATGCCGTCAATCATAAATTGCATGGCAATCGCGCACAAAATCATACCCATAAAGCGCACCACAATTTGCGTGCCGTTGCGCCCGATTTTGTCAAAAATATACCGGGAGCCAAACAGCACAATCCCGACGATACACGAGCTTAAAAACAAAATAGCAATCATTAAAAACGAAGTTAAAAAGTCCGGGCTTTTTTCCGCGTACAAAATAACCGTGGTAATCGTACCCGGCCCCACGAAAAACGGAATAGCAACCGGCACCAAAATGCGGCTTAAACTGTTGCCCGCCTGCGAAAAAATCCCGTCGCTGACGGCCTTGGTTTCTATGCCTTGGTTTTCAAATTTGCTTTTCCCCTGCAACATACGCAGCCCAATGAGCAAAATCATAATAGACCCCGCCAAGCGGAAGGCCGGCAGCGTAATACCAAACATATTCAAAATACTTGTACCAAATAAAAAGAAAACAGCCAGTAAGACAAAAACCGACAGCGCCATCAGCAGTGCCACGACACGTTGCACTTTCGGATCTTCATTTTCCACATATCCCAAAAAAATAGGTACGTTTCCTATTGGGTTTAAAATAGCAATAATACCGATAAACGCGTTAAACAACGTACTCCATTCCATATTCTTCTGTTATGCCTCCGCAAAATAAGTATATATGTAGTATATCAAAATTACTACATGAACGATAGCGTCCCCAGAAACTTAATAAATGCTACAATGTAACAAATTATAAACAAGAGGATTGATTTCCATGTTTCTGAAACACGCCAAAGCATTAATTGATACGCATACGATTATATCTTTTGATATTTTTGATACTCTTTTATTGCGTCCTTATCTGTGTCCGGCTGACCTGTTTATACATTTAGAGAAATTGTACAAATTGCCTTCTTTTGCTAAGCGCCGCCGCGAGGCAGAGGCGGCTGCCCGCCAAAAATGCAACACCGAAGACGTCACCTACGACGAAATTTATGCCCAATTATCCGCTGAAGATGCCAACTTAAAGCAGGAAGAATTGAATTTAGAACAGCAAACCCTGCAGCCTAACCCTGTCATGTTGCAGGTATTTGAATATGCCAAACAACAGGGCAAAAGAATTATTATCACGTCCGATATGTATTTGCCGGCAGATTTTTTAGCCACAGTATTGCGCCAAAAAGGTTTTGACGGATTTGAGAAATTATATGTTTCTAACGCATTTGGCAAAACAAAGCATACCGGATCTTTATACCAATTTATACAGCAGGATTTGCAGGCACAAGGGCATGATTTTCTGCACATTGGCGACAATTTGCACTCTGATGTACGCCATGCACAAAAAGCCGGTTGGGACGCGCTCTATTATCCCCAGGCACAAAAACAATATTTTCAAACCCATAAAAGAGCGCTCAAGTTTTGGAAAAAATACCCCTCTTTCGAAGCCTCTGTTGCCTTAGGCATCCTGGTTGTATCTTCAACTAATACCCCCCCCGTCCGACTCATATTTCTTTAAATTAGGGTATGAAATTGGCGGACCCGTGGCTTATGGTTTTGCACGCTGGATTGAAAAACAAGCTCAGTACAACCATACACCAAATATACTTTTTGCCGCACGGGACGGATATACCTTAAAACGTGTATTTGACACTTTTCCTAATACTGACTTTAGTACAGCCTATGTGTATGCCTTGCGTTTTTTAAACCGCATTTGCCGGTTGGATTATAATAAACAATCGCTAGAGCAAGCTCTGGCAGTTATTACGCATTTTACCCAAAAATCCCCTACATTGGCCAAACAAACTCCCCGCGCTTTTTCGTCAGCCCAACAGGCACAGGCATTTATTCAAGACCATTTTGATATCATTTCTGCCATGGCACAACAAGAATTAAACAATTACCGCCAGTATATTCTGTTGCACACCCCGCGCGAGGGACAGGTTGGTATTGTAGATAGCGTCACTTATTCCTTTTCAGCACAAAAATTGATAGAAACATGTATCGGAAAAGACAAGGTATGCGGATATTATTGGTCTGTTCTCCCTTCTGGCATGTCGGATGCGCATCATTTTGAACATTTTTTACCTATGTCTGATCACATAGAAGATCATCGCTCCTTTACACATCATTGGGATTTTATGGAGTTTTTATTCACAGCACCCCAGCCTCCTATCAAAAATATCACAGCAGACGGACACCCAATCCATGCCGCCAGCATCCCTACCCAAGAACAAGACAGAATCAAGGCATATCAAAAACTGTCTGATGGCTGTGTATACTTTGCATCAGAGGTACGGCGGATTTTTGGCACGCATGATATTTTCTTATTCAATACATTTTGTTTAAACTGGGTGAATTGGTTTTTGTTACACCCTAACAAACAAGATACCCAAGAAATGGCACACATTTTCCATGCCAGCGACACGAGTCACAGGGAATACGTACCATTGTTTAGCTATCATCCCACTTTGGCTGAAATATTTAAAAATCCTAAGCAATATATTTCCTTTACTAAACAAGCCTATTGGAAAACTCCATTTCAATTTGTACTGACTCATTTGCTTTCACCTGTTAGCGTGGAAAAATTAAATGGAACAAAATGGGGTATTTGCTTTTTCCCGCGGGCGCGCAAGCAATATGCACGGCTGGGTATCTCTTTTGGTAAGAAATGGTACGGATTGTCTTGGGGTCGCAGAAAAGATTAATTTCCAAATACCTATTTGAGAAAGCACCTGGAAATTGCTATAATAATTGTAGATTTCCGGGCAGTTGGCGCAGCGGTAGCGCGTCCGCCTCACACGCGGAAGGTCACAGGTTCAAATCCTGTACTGCCCAAATTTAGAAAAGTCCCCGTTTGTCGTCGGGGACTTTTCCTTTTATCTGCTTGTTATTGGTTTTGGGTATCCGTTTAGGTTTTTAACCAACTGCCCAAATTCTTACCACTATTTTGATTTTGGACCATTTCCAAACGCTCCAAACACGCCGTGCATGACTTGTACCCCTTTCTTAATATGATATGGGGACAAATGGGCGTACCGTTGCGTAAGGGATAAACTGGAATGCCCTAGCAACTGTTGGAGTATGGGAAGTTCTCCGCCATTCATTACAAAATAGGAGCTGTAACAATGGCGAAGGTCATGGAAGTGAAAATCAGGTATCTGTAGTTTAGCAAGCGTACGTTTCCATGAGCAAATAAACGCGTCCTTGCTGATTTCAAATACCTTTCCATTGGATTTTGGGCCTAATTGTATAAACATGTCCTTTAATTCCGGCAATACGGGGATTTCACGTTTCTTATTGCTCTTGGTCTTTAATAATGTGATGTTATCATTGACTAAGTCCACATTTTGCCACTCTAAGCTCAGAATTTCGCCCCTTCTCATCCCTGTACACAAGGCAGTAAATACCACAGGCCACACATCCGCCTATACCGACCAAAATCAAAATGCCAATTCCTTGTAAAAGAGGCATGACAATTCTGCTATACAGCATTTGCTCTTGTTCCCGTTTAAAACGGTTCTCCATACGGCCGATAGCCGAATTAGGGTCAAACTGAGAGGGTGTATTCACGTAGATAAATAAATACACAATAGCCGCTACAAATACGCCAATAATAGCTAGTGCTATTAACCCGTCCATTTTTATTTCCCGTCCTTTTTATGCGAAGCTACAAACTCCTCCGCTATACGGCGGTTAATATGTGCCACCTCACAAAAATAATCACTGAGTTTAAACATATCCCCGCCTGATTCACTAAATAATTTGCCGGGACATAAGTCGCAATAATTTTTGTCTTGACAAGTACAACATTTTTCATAATCTTTTAAACGAATTTTCCGTAATTTATCCATTTGTTTTGACTCATAAAAAACATGGTAAAGAGAGTCTTTATTTACATCCCCCAACTCCTGATTAAATCCCGCACAAGGCGTATATTTTCCTTGAGCATTAAGATTTAAAGCATAGTGGCCCAATCCACATACAAAATCGTCTGCTTTCGGATGTTGTGAAGAGTAGATTAAATTAAATGCTGCCGTTGGATTTGCATCAAAGTATTTTCGAATGAATCTTGCAGCTTCTGTTGTATCCACTCTGTGCGAAAGATTTTCCTTTCCAAAATTTTCTAAGGCCTGTATGGTGTTTCCAACTTTAGCGACTAAATTATGCTCTCGCGCAAATTTAACGACTGATACAAACGAATTTTGATTTTCTTTCATTACGACACAGGCCAATTGCACTGGAATATGATACTTTAAAAGCAAATTAACTGCATGTTTGGTTCTGCTACAACTTCCTTTTATCTGTGTTATAGCATCATGTTCGGCTTCCACCATACTGTATAAGGAAAGCTGTACTTTGGCTAAATTATATCTATAGAGGGTCTGTACAAATTCTTCCGTAAACAAAGTACCATTTGTAAGTAATGTTATGGACAAGTCATTTTTACTTGCACACGCTAATAGAGGTATCAAATCTTTGTTTAGCAAGGCCTCTCCCCCCGTAAAAGTAATATGTAATCCTCCCAGCTTGGTAAATTCGTTAATTACATTACAAATAATTTCTGTGGACAAGGTTTTTTGTGTGTTTCGGGAAGCATGAGCGAACCCTAAATAACAATGAACACACCGCAAATTGCAATTAGGTGTTATTTCTATTTGCAAACTCATTAACTGTGGCTTATCTTGAAAATATACGTCCAAGTATCGCTTTGTAGAATCTACTTTTGGAAATACGATTCCTTGTACATCTTGGGAACTAGGCAGGCCCTCTCTATTCTCTTCGGAAAGAGAAATCATCCCTTGCTTTGCTAATGGAGCTACTAACTCCAAAAAATCTTCTTCTAATGTTATTTCTCTAACCGTGGGAAATTGTATCTTCAGTTTCTGTACAATATCCTGCGTTTTCTGCCTCTCTCTGGATAGATATTGTAAAAAGAGAACTGCATGTCTATTGACAACAACTGTTTTATTCAAATGCTGATTGAAACAGATACCAATATCTCCATATTGTCTCCAAAAAGTATTTTTATTCCACTTAATCAATTGCATAATTTCTCCTTAATTATAAATGGGGGGACAAAATGAATATATCCCCCCTTGTGTTCATCAAGTTGGACCGCAACAATTCGGCAAGCTAGAACGAACAGGGCAAGCGCAACTAAACGATTCGTTAGCATCAAAATCGCTAGCTACGATTTCCGGTTTATTGTAAGCCATGTTTTTCACCTCCTTTATTTAATTTTCAAAATTTTATTTTTAAGTTTATTCCACAAACCAGTCGTTTCCTTATTTTCTTTTAGCAATCGCTCAATTGTCTTTAATGAAATATACTCGGTTATACCTTGAGCATCTTCTTGAATAGTATAGGGATAGGACATCGTCATCCTAGCTTTTCTTTCTCCTTGAGCTTGTTTTTCATTTTCATCTTTATGCTCAGTACATAAAAGCGGACACGTTTTATCTATCTCAACAAAAAAATCCCCATTTTCTGCGTAATAATCCACTAGCAACACTAAATAATTAGCTGTTTTTTGACAATTTTGAACACTGCATTTGCACATGTATCTTCTCCTTACTGTCATTTTTCCAACAAAAAAGGCGGCGACTTTGCTAAGAGCGATTTCAGGTAACTCTTATACAAATAATCGCCGCCTACCCAATCCCTGATTAAGAGAAATGGGTAAGATAAGGCGACTATTTGCTGACCTGAAATCTGCTCGGGAATACCCTAAAGTATTCCTCTGCTCGGCGTGGGCTTTCCCCACACTTCAACAAATAATCCTTTACAAGTTGTATGTACTACTTAGACGTTTTACTTATTTGCTACTCCTTACTGTTATATCTTTCATTATACTACATTACTTTACAAATCCAATTTGCTTTGCATCATCTTCATCATCTGTGGAAAGCATATCGTTAATGGTTTCCACAATTTCATTGACCCGTTTGTCGTTCTTATCCATGTACTGCAAGAGAACTTTTTCCAAAATACCAATACGCCGGGTGATGTTTTCCGGCTTTTGGGCCAGTGCATAACGACGCAAGGCAATAAATGCCTTAATGATTTGGATGTTAATTTGGACAGCACGCGGGCTATTTAATACACTAGATAACATGGTAACCCCGTGTTCCGTAAATACAAGCGGTAACTTCCGACGGCCGCCCCAACTTGATATCGCATTTTGCGATTTCAAGTTTTGCCACTCCTCTTTAGTGAGTTGGAACATAAATTCTTCCGGGAAACGCTTAAGGTTACGTTTCACAGCTTCGTTTAGACGGCCTGTGGTTACACCATATAGGGCGGCAAGGTCGCTATCCAACATTACTTTTGCCCCGCGTATTGTTAAAATTTTAGGTTCAATAGATATAATTTCCGTGTTCTTGTTCGTCATAATCCCAATTGGTCGTAATTTAAGGTCGCAAAATGCAACTTCAAATTCCCCAAGCGTTATGGTTTCTTACCTTCATTATAGCACATTGACAGAGAAAATCCCCTGTGGTTATAGACAATGGGAATTTTGCCTGGTACTACAAAAGGCAAGTGCCGCCAACTTGTGCCAATCCTGCAAGCCCCATTTTTTATGAGTACCTTACAGGACACCCCAGGCGGGAGCCTGGGGATGAATGCAAAAGCCTATATCTTTTGCATCGACGGTGGGAGTAAATGAAAAGGTAATAAGACGATACATCGAGATGCAAGGAAAAGAAGATATAGGCCGAACAATGAAATTGTTCGAATAGAGAGAAGCCCCGAGCGGGAGCTCGGGGAGTTTCACATTTAAATTTGGCTGGACAGTTGCCACTGGGCGTACTGCGTAAAAAAGCTTTCCAGCGTTTCCTGTAAAATCCACTCCGGGTCAATTTCCCGGCCCAGCAATTTTTTGACACTGGTGGCTATGTCTGTCAAAGACGGCGGCAGCGGATTATTTACATTAATCCCAATGCCTACCAGCAGCCATTGGGTTTGATTAGCCTCGGTGGAAGATTCAATCAAAATGCCGCAAATCTTTTTCCACTTTTTTGTTTTGGCTTCCCATACCAGCACGTCATTAGGGTGTTTGATTTTAGTTTTCAAATCAAACATTTTATGCAACGTATCGCACACGGCTTGTGCTGCACGCAAAGCCAGCGGCCCCATGTGAGAAACCGTTTGTTTTGGCCGCAGCACCAGCGTAAAATAAATACCGCCGCGCTTGGCATTCCAGGTGCGCTCATACTGGCCGCGCCCCCCGGTTTGCTCATAGGCCAGCACCAAGGTACCGTCGGGCGTGCCTTGCAACGCCAGCTCGCGCGCCAAATTTTGCGTGCTGTCTAAAACCTCTACGATCACCAGCCGGCTCACAGAGGCTACGGGAAGTGTGATTTCTTGCATAAATATATTTTACTAATTAAGCCTGCCGCCCCGCAAAACCCCTTATTTCAGTTTCATTTGTTTGAGTTCAAACAAGCGGTCGCGCAAGTCAGCGGCCAGTTCAAAATTCAGATTGTCCGCCGCTTCGCGCATTTGCCGTTCAATTTCATCCGTAAGCTTATGAATATTTTTAGCCGTCGGAGAAGGCAGCGCGGTATGCAACACCCCCAAGCCTTCTTCTTTGGCGGAATTTTCAAATTCTTTCAGTTCCACTTCTGCTTTTTGAATCGTGCGCGGGGTAATGTGATGCTCTTTATTATACGCTTCCTGAATTTCGCGGCGGCGGTTCATTTCCCCCAGCGCATATTTCATACTTTCGGTTTCGCGGTCGGCATACAGCACCACTTCGCCGCCCACATTGCGCGCCGCACGCCCAGAAATTTGAATAAGCGTGGTAGCGTTTCGTAAAAAGCCCTCATTGTCCGCACCCAAAATAGCCACCAGCCCCACTTGCGGAATATCAATGCCTTCGCGAAGCAGGTTAATGCCCACGAGCACATCAAATTTCCCTTGCCTAAAATTTTTCAAAATTTCCACGCGTTCCAGCGCGTCAATATCGGAGTGCAAATAAGTAGTTTTCACGCCCTTTTCAATTAAAAACGCACTCAAATCTTCCGCGGTTTTTTTGGTCATGGCAAGCACCAACGTGCGCTCTTTTTTGGCGGTATGCTCCTGAATTTTGGACAGCAAATGGTCAATTTGCCCCGCGCTTGGATGCACAGTTACCTTCGGGTCCACCAGCCCTGTCGGACGGATGACCTGCTCCACAATTTCGCCGCCGCTGGCCTTTAATTCATACGGCCCCGGCGTGGCAGAAACAAAAATGGTGGACGGAAGTAAGCTTTCAAATTCGTCAAATTTCAGCGGGCGGTTATCCAGCGCCGATGGCAAGCGGAAACCAAAATCCACCAGCATTTGTTTGCGACTGCGGTCCCCGTTAAACATACCGCGCACTTGCGGCAGAGCGACGTGGGACTCATCCACCACCATTAAAAAATCGTCGTATTTGCGGAAATAATCAATCAGACAATTGGGCCGCGCACCCGGCGCGCGTCCGTCCATGTAGCGCGAATAATTTTCAATGCCCGGGCAAAAACCCGCCTGCTGCAGCATTTCCAAATCATATTCCGTGCGCTGTTTGATGCGGTACGCTTCCAGCTCTTTGCCTTGCGCTTGCAGCTCCGCGTGACGCTTTTGCATATCGGCGCGGATTTGCCCCAGCGCGCGTTCGCGGTCCTCATCCCGCACGACAAAGTGTTTAGCCGGATAAATCCACGCTTCGTCCAGTTCCGCTAGCACGTCGCCGGTAATGGGATGAATTTCAAAAATTTTGCCAATGGTTTTGCCCTGCACTTCCACGCGCACCGCGTGTTGGCTGTACGACGGAAAAATATCCACATACGGCCCGCGCATACGGAAATTGCCGGGCGTAAATTCCACCTCGTTGCGGTTGTATTGGATTTTAATCAAAAGCCCGCCCAGCTGACCGCGGCTCATTTCCGCACCGCGTTTGACATACACGCACATTTCGCTATAACTGTCCGGTGAGCCGATATTGTAAATGCACGATACGGACGCCACCACAATCGTATCCCGCCGCGTCAGCAGCGACGTGGTGGCCTTTAGGCGCAGTTTATCGATATGCTCATTGACGGCGGAGTCTTTTTCAATATAGGTATCTGTCTGCGGGATATACGCTTCCGGCTGATAATAATCGTAATAGGAAATAAAATACTCCACCGCGTTCTCCGGGAAAAATTGTTTGAACTCCGCATACAGCTGCGCCGCCAGCACTTTATTAGGCGATAAAATAAGCGTCGGGCGGTTTAGGTTTTGGATCACGTTGGCAATGGTAAAGGTCTTGCCCGAGCCGGTAACCCCCAGCAGCGTCTGGCGTTTTTGCCCGTCCAGCACGCCGCGCGTGAGTGCCGCGATAGCTTTTGGCTGGTCGCCCGCGGGCTTAAATTGGCTGACAAGTTTAAAGTGATCCATAGGTATATTGTATAAAACATTGGCAAATACAACTTGCAATATGTGTTTTTATAAAAGACACTTGACAAACCAAAAAAAAATATAGAGGTAGTTAAATTTAAACAAGAAAATAATTGATGAGAAAGGAGACTATATGCCCACATTGATACACTTTTTCTTGAGTACCTTACAGGACACCCCAGGCGGGAGCCTGGGGTGTCCTGTAAGGTACTCAAAAATCCCCCGGCTATAAGCCGGGGGATTTTTACAGTACTTGAATACCTTATTTCTTAGATTTTCTCTACCTTTTCACCATAGGTAGATCCAAATGTACCACCATTCTGAGTAACTTGCGGCGTGTAGATAAAAGTCTGCAGGAAAGAGCTTCCATCCTTTAAGTTATACTGCACTTTATATTCAGTGGTAGTAACCGTTTCGCCATGAACTATATTTTGGAAGCTAGCCTCATCAATTACTTTAATAGAATCAATGGTTGTAAAAGGAACTCTTTTCAACAAGTCTTTCGCATGTTTATTAAAGGGTTGGGGCAAGCTTTTCATAAAATTTTCTAAAGCTTTTTTATAGTCTAAAGTTTTATCATGAAAAGCTGTTCCCATATAGATGGTGTCCGCTAAGGTATCTGTTGTTTTGTCCTGAATAATACCCAAATGTCCCCCTCTCATCTTTCTAATACCGACATAAAAATCGTCCGTATCGCCCACCGTCACTACAAAATAATAGGTTTCAGAGCTACTCTGCGTATCATTAGAGTGGGCCCAAGAATACTCGTTATATGAGTCAATTTGGCCAATATAAGCGGCATGATCAAACGTAGTATATTTCTGTTTGATAATATTCCTCATCCCTTCTTGCACGCTCTGTGGCAATCCGGCAAAATCAAACTTAGCCATTTCTGCAACTTTGACTTCTAATTCTTTTGCAAGATTAGCTTTATTTTGAGCCTCTCTATTATGGCTTTTTTTCATATAATTCCTAGCCCACGCATTTTCTTCTTTAATACCTAAAAGACCTTGTGCTTGAGCAGCTACAACGGCTAGTCCTACTGTTAACACCAACACGGCTATTTTTTTCATTGTCAGTTCTCCTTGATTTTGGATAAAACTTCTATATTCTTACTATAGTAATTCTAGCAGCTTGTTACCAGGGCCAAAGGTCCTAAATAGGGCCTATTTTTGGACCCATATTTTCTAGGCCCTTGCCTGGGCTGTTCACCCCAGATTAGAAAGTTTTAGACAGAACTGATAATAAAAAATCTCCCCCGTTTTGGCGGGGGAGACTGGTCATTTTTCAAAACATCTTATTTGTAATTATCAAATACTACTACTTTGATAATATCCAGGGAACCGTCTTTGCCCGTTTTCTCTTGCTCAAAGCTTTCTTTATACTGGGCATAGGGAAGTAATTCTCTATGGGAGGCCACCTCGCCGCTTGCAGTAGACACATTCATCTGTTTCGTACTGACCACGGAGCGTTCGGTATATCCTTTATACTCGCCGACGGTAATTTCATAATAATTTACATAATCGCCTTGTTGCACGGCCACATGGTAGAGATTATAAAACTCCATTTCCCCATCGTTCCAATGATGCGCAACAGTGGCATACTGTCCCAGGTTATATACAAGCGGTAAACCCTCCAAAGAAGTGCCTACTGTTTCTTCCAGTGCTTTTTTTACTTCTTCATTGTAAGAATATTTTTGGCCAAAAGCTTCTAATTCAAATTTTCCAAACAACAATTCTTTAAAAGAGAACCGCATATCGGCAACCGATTTTTCCAGGGCTTTTTGCATGGTCTCATGAAATCCCGTTGTATCAACAACCGGCCCAACAGTAGCAGCAATCATCGTACCCGCCGCTGGCTGCGCAGCTTTTTTATTTTGAGCTTTCCGCCCCTCATAAGCTGCATTAATTTGATTCCAGTGGGGTATGTTCTGTGCAAAAGAAAATACCGGCAGCAACATCAAGCTCAACACAACCAACATCAACTTTTTCATACATTTCTCCTTAAGTAAAGTTTCCTTACACTCATACTATATGAGTTTTACTGCCACTTCGCCAGGGCCAAAAGTCCTAAATAGGGCCTATTTTTGGACCTAGCTTTTTTAGGACCCATGCCGGGCTAATTAAAGCAGTTTCTGAAGGGATGCCATGAAATCTTGCCAGGTGTCTTTGGCTTCGCCGCCGCCCTGGGCAAAGTCCGGCCGGCCACCCGCGCGCCCATTTAAATTAGCTGCGATTTGCTTGGCTACTTCAGCTGCGTTGGTATTGGGCAGCTGCCCTACCATTTTGACCACGAAGGAGCGTTTGCCGTCGCGGTCCGTACCTACCACCACCAGGGCTTTTTCATACTTCTGCCCAATGGTATCGGCAATGGTACGCAGCTCACGCGGTTGTGCTCCTTCTGCATTTTGCAACACCAAAGTCGCGCCGTTTTTCATGGTAAAAGTCATCTGCGCCACACCGCCGGCCGCTAAGGTTTTCTCGCGGAACGCGGCATAGCGTTTTTTAACTTCTTTTAATTCATCTAAAATTTGATTGAGCCGCGGACCGACTTCCTGCACGGGTACTGTCAAACGTGCCGCCATTTTTTCCACGCCGGCATTGACCGCTTTTAAGTAATCAATGGCGGCTTGCCCGGCGGCGCCTTCAATACGGCGCACGCCCGCAGACAAAGAGCCTTCCTTAAGCGGCACAATGGTAATTACTTGCGCGGTGTTGCTCACGTGCGTTCCGCCGCAAAGCTCCAAGCTGTATTTTTTCTCCGGCTCTTCAAAACTGCCGCCCATCAGCACAAAGCGCGCCGGGTCTGCATAGGTTTCCCCCAACAGCGTGACCGCGCCTAATTTGGCGGCGTCTTTGAGCGGACGCTCCTGGCACGTAACCGGGAGGGCATTGTCTATAGCGCGCTGCACGATTTGCCACACTTGCTGCCACTCGGCCTCTGTCGGCGTTTTAGACAACGTATAGTCAAAGCGGAAACGCTCCGGCGAGACAAAAGACCCGCTCTGATGCACACCCGTGCCAAACACCGTACGCAGCGCAGCATTAAGCACGTGGATCGCACTGTGATTGGCAGCGGCGCGCGTACGCAAATCTTTATTTACGTGCAGCAACACGGTATCTCCTACTGCCAGCGTGCCGTCTATTTTATGCACAAAAATTTTACCAATCGGTTTTTGCACGTCCAGTACACGCGCTACCAGTTGGCCGGATTTTTCCACGTGGCCCGTGTCACCCACTTGACCGCCCGATTCTGCATAAAAAGAGGTCTTGTCAAACACCGCGTATCCTTCGCCGGACAGCGTTTTGATTTCGTTAAATTCATTATCCAGTAGCGTCAGCACGCGCGCTTCTTGCGTCAAGGTTTCATATCCGGTAAACTGCGTGGCCGGATAGGTCACCTCTACATATTGCAAGTGCTGCACTTTTTCTTTGGACAGTTCATCTGCATAGCTGCGCGATTTGGCAGCGGCGGCTTTTTTGGCTGTTTCATAGCCTTTTTCGTCCACACTCACGCCTTTAGCTGCGGCAATTTCGCGCGTAAGCTCCAGCGGGAAACCAAAGGTTTCATGCAAATAAAACGCATCTTCGCCTGATAAGGTCTTACCGCCTTTCGCCAGCAGCGCGGCCAGCTTTTCTTCGCCATTTTGCAAGGTGCGTAAAAACATTTCTTCTTCTTTTTTAAGCACTTCTTCAATATGCGGCAGATTTTTATCAATTTCCGGATATAATCCGTCAAAAATTTGGCTTACTTTTTTGGCAAGTGTATACAGGAAAGGCTTGTCGCTGCCCATCAGTTTGGCATAACGCGCCGCGCGGCGGATCAAGCGGCGCAGAATATAGCCGCGCCCTTCGTTAGACGGCAAAATGCCCTCTGCAATTAAGAAAGACGAGCTGCGCACATGGTCTGCAATAATGCGCAAGGCGCAAGGCGGAAATTTCCTGCTTGGTTTTGCCCGCAATTTTGAGCACCTTTTTGGCCTCATCTGTCAGCGGAGTAAATAAATCCGTTTCAAAAATGTTTTGCTTTTGCTGCATTACCATGCACAAGCGCTCTAGCCCCATGCCCGTGTCAATATTATTGTGCGGCAGCGGCTGCAAAGAGCCGTCCTCTTGGCGGTTATAACTTTCAAATACCACGTTCCAAATTTCCACAAAGCGCCCGCAATCACATGTAATATCACAATGCGGGTTTTTGCAGCCTTTATCGCCAAAGTCATAATAAATTTCCGTACACGGACCGCACGGCCCCGTGGGACCCATGGTCCAAAAATTGTCCGCTTCGTCCAGTTCAAAAATGCGTTCTTTGGGCACATATTGCAGCCAGGCCTGATACGCTTCTTCATCCCGCGGAGCAATACCGCCTTTGTAAATACTGACGTACAGTTTATCCGGCGAAATACCCAGCACCTTGGTCAGATATTCCCAGGACCAGGAAATGGCTTCTTTTTTAAAATAATCACCAAAGGAAAAGTTGCCCAGCATTTCAAAAAATGTCAGATGTCTTTCGGTAAAGCCCACGCTGTCAATGTCTGTGGTGCGCACGCATTTTTGGCAAGAGCAGGCATTTTTAAGGAACTTATCAATACCCATAAAATTGGCTTTAAATTGCACCATACCGGCGGAGGTAAACAAAAGCGTCGGGTCATTGTGCGGAATAAGCGGGCTGGAAGCAATGATAGGCAGCCCTTTTTGGTGGAAAAATTGCAAAAAACCATTTCTGACATCTGTACTTTTCATAAAAATAGTCCTGTTAATAGATATATATTTATTATATCAAATCCCCTATAGCTGCCGCGGCCCGGTGCACATTTTGTTATAATTTCTTTATGCATAAAATACTGGCTTATCTATTAATTTGTCTGGGACTGGCGCTCATGTTTATGGCGTTTAACGGGATGTATCAGACGTTTGTGCGCAAAAAACCCGTCGTACAACTGGTGCAACCCCGGCCGCTGGCGCTAAATACCCAATACGGCACGGTGCAGTTGGACGTGGTCGCTATTACGCAGGTGTTCAACCTGTCTTTGTTTGCACTTTTTATGATTTTTTTGGTTTCTTTGGGCGGCAAGCTGGTCAGCGTAGGCAGCCAATTGCTTAAAACAGAGCGCATTTGCGACACGCTGCAATCTCTGCGCGCAGCTGACGTATTAGAACACGAAAAAGAGATACAAAAATTATGAAAATGCTGGTCATCATTAACCCCGTAAGCGGTAAAGCCCGGCGCGAAAAAGCGGACTGGTCCGCCCCGGTGCACATTAATTTCCCCCACGCCGATATTGCCTTTACCGAACGTGCCGGACACGCCACAGAGCTTGCGGCTGCCGCTGCCAAAAACGGATACGAACAAATTTTAGTAGCCGGCGGGGACGGCACGATTAATGAGGTAGCCAAGGCCCTTGTCAACACGCCTGTGGCGTTAGGTATTTTGCCCAAAGGGTCCGGCAACGGCCTGGCGCGCGAACTAGGCATCCCGCTGCGCTTTGAAGAAGCCCTGACCGCCATGCAAAAGGCGCAGGCAGTGGCGTGTGATGTCGGGCAAGCTAACGGAGAATATTTTTTCAATTTAGCAGGCGTTGGCATTGAGGCAGACATTGCGCATCAATTTGCCGAATATGGCAAAACAGGCCAACGCGGTATGTGGCCTTATTTTAAATTAGGCGCCAAAGCCGTGTTTTCGTACCGCCCCAAAACCTTACGTGTGGCCTACAATGGAAAAGAAGAATTGATGACCCCGCTCACGCTGGTGTTTGCCAACGGCACACAATATGGCAGCAATTTCAAAATTGCCCCGCACGCCAGTTTGACCGACGGACAATTTGATATGGTAGAAGTGCAAAATGTATCTAAATGCAAGCTTGCGCTGGCGGCCCCTACCTTCTTTAGCAAAACCTTCCGCCCGATAGAAGTGACCCGCACGCAGCACACCACTTCTGCGGTGATTACCACCGAAGGGCAGCTGGTTTATCACATAGACGGGGAGCCGCGCGTGACAACCGGCACGCTCACTATTACGCTTTTGCCCCATGCGTTAACACTACTCATACCACAAGGAAAATAATATGCCCCGCAAACGATATAGCCGCTCCCGCTCCTCTGTCCGTTACTCCAACAAACAAGTGAAATTTTGGGTCTCACTAATTGCGGCCGTGATTGCAGCCATTATGCAGCAAACAGGCAAACCTCTTTCTGCAGATATGCCGGACGAGGCCGCCTTGCAAAATGTGGATATCGTTTCCGTGTACGACGGAGATACATTTAAAATTAATCTAAATTGTTCGCTGGCGGTGTATTGTGAAAAAGTGCCCGTGCGCGTACTGGGCGTGGATTGCCCGGAAATAAAAGGTAAAACCGAAAAAGAAAAGCAGCTGGCACAAAAAGCCAAAGCTTTTACCAAACAATTTTTAGAAAACGGCCCGATTTCGCTCACGGATTGCGACCGGGACAAATATTTCCGCTTGCTCTGCAAAGTGAAAAATGCCCAAGGCCAAAATTTGGCCGACGAACTAATCAAGCGCAACCTGGGATATTCCTACTACGGCGGCACCAAGTCCACCCGGTATCAGTAAGCTGCTACAAATCATAAACATAATACTGGTCACCGAAAATTCCCGGAGAAGTCATCCTGTTACGCTGCGGTACAGCGCATTGGCCCGCGTGTTAAAAACGATTCGTACCGCAAGGAAAATAATTAAGGGAGCACATACGCATTAGCAGGGGTTCGGACATAACTTGTAGCACCCGTTACTGTCCAATCTAATGTTCCACCCATACTTTTGCAGACTTGATTGGCAACCGCATTATCTTGATAAGCCCAACATTCGCGTCGGTTCGGATGTGCGCTATGGTCTAAATATACCACATATTGCACTTCGGTGTTCGTGCCACCTGTAAAGGCCCCCGCTACAATGTCATAATTGTCGCCCTCTTTGCCAGAGCTAATGAAATTAAGAAAAAAATCTTTACAAACCAACATGTCTCCATTTGTATCAGTAGCACGGCATCCATTAATTTCTTGTATATCAAAGCCAGTCATATTATTGAAAGAATAATTTCCGTTTGCTAAATAATATATTTCGGCTGCCTCTTTAATGGCCGCTACTGCGGGCATCGCCGTGGCTAATTTAGCTTTCATTACCGCTTTTTGATATTGCGGCAACGCTATGGCAGAGAGTATACCAATAATAAGAACAACGACAAGTAGTTCAATAAGCGTAAAGGCTCTCACGCTGTTATCAAACAAAGGAGCCATCCCCGAAATTTGTAATCGGGGATCTTCCACGCTCTGTTGTTTTTGTACGACACGACCACAACATGCGTTGAAGATTCCCGATAAAGACACTCGGGAATGGTTCTTATTTTTATTTGCATTTATTTGTTTCATATTT
>CAJOLM010000052.1 GCA_905235355.1 uncultured Elusimicrobiales bacterium | reverse complement strand
CTTGTTTTTTTTTTTGATACAATACGGGGGTACGGTAGTAAAATTAGAAAAGGAGAAATAGTATGAAACAAGCCTTTACGCTCATTGAATTATTAGTTGTCGTGCTGATTATCGGCATTTTGTCTGCTATTGCGCTTCCGCAATATCAGACAGCGGTGGATAAAAGCCGCTATAGTACTATGATGCCGTTGGTGCGTGCGGTAAAAGACGCACAAGAGATGTATTACATGGCCAATGGTAGGTATGCGGCAAATTTTGATGAGCTGGGTACAGATATGCTGCCGGCAGGATTTACTTTATCGGAAAATAAACGTAATGTAGAATATTCTTCCTTTAGAATTGACCTAGTTGCCAGCCAGGAAGATGGCTATTACATAACTGGCGATCTGCTGTCCCCGGAAGTTGCGTTTTTTATAGGGCAGGACAATGGCTCTTTTGCCCAAAAAATCAGATGTTATGCCTATGGGGGTAGTGCGCGGGCAGCAAAAGTATGCCAAAGCATTAGTGGAAAATCCACGTCTGATTACGACGGGGAGAGTTCGTATTCCTGGTGGGCTTTATAAAAATTTAATCCAGCACAGATGCGATAATCTTTTCGGCTTGTCGGTCCATTTCCGCGCGGTCTTCGGGTGTGTGATCGTCCATGCCCGATAAGTGCAGGCAGCCGTGCACGGCATACATCATCATTTCTTGCAAAATCGTGTGCTCAAACTTAGGCGCATTTTTGCGCGCCACTTGGTAGCACACATACACGTCGCCAAAGCTCCACGGCTCGCCCATATCAAAAGGTGGCCGCTCGTGATTAAAGGAAATCACATCCGTCACATAATGATGATTTAGATAGGTTTTGTTAACGCGCAAAATTTCTTTTTCATTTACAAACACGATATTTACTTCGGCTTTTTCCCGGCGGAAATTTTTAAGTGCTTGTAAGCACGCCGTTTGAAAAAGTCCGGTGCGGCGTAAGTATTTGGGGATATCGGTTTGATAAAAAATATTAATCTTCATATTATAAAAGGGCCCTTGGAGGGGCCCTTTGTGTTATAAGAATTTGCGTTTGCCGCGCTGCAAGACCACAATGCCCGACGGGTCTATGTAGTAGCGCTGCGCGTCCATTTCCTGGTTTAAGCCAATTGTTTGGCGCGCGGGAATTGTGTTAAAGCGGTCAATGATCACTTTTTTAAGTTTTGCGCCAGCCTTAATTTCACAATTATCCATGATAACGCAGCCGTCTATTTCCACGCCGTCATGCACAATGACATTGCTGGATAATACGCTGTCTTTAATCACGGCATTAGGGTGAATGATACAGCCGTCACTAATCATGGAATTGATAATTGTGCCGCCCATATATTTTGTCGGTGGAACGTGATAGGCCGTGGTGCTGATGGGCCATTGCGGATTGTCCAAATCCATTTTCGGCTTGGGGCCTAATAAATCCATGTGCGTTTGCCAAAAAGATTCTATGGTCCCCACGTCACGCCAGTAGCCCTGCTCCTCGTATGGTTTGGCACCGGGCAGCGACTGGCTTTGGAAATCATAGGCAAAGGTGCGATGGTCAGACAAAATTTTAGGCAAAATATGTTTGCCGAAGTCCAGCGCCGGCACGTCGCAAAAGCGTTTTTGCAGCACTTGCAGCAGCACGTCTGTGTTAAAAATATAATTGCCCATAGATGCATAGGCCGCCTTGGGATTACCCGGAATATGTTTGGGCTTGGCGGGTTTCTCGTCGAATTGCACAATGCGGTTGTTTTCATCCGTGGCTAAAATACCAAAAGAGGAAGCCTCTTTGATACTGACAGTGTTGGCTGCTACGGTTACGTCTGCCTTGTTTTTCAGGTGAAAATCAATCATTTGCCGCACGTCCATGCGGTAAATGTGGTCCGCGCCAAAAATGGCGACCAAATCCGGCGCAAAATCACGCACCAAATTGATATTTTGCCGCACGGAATCAGCCGTGCCGCGATACCAGATTTCGCCCATGCGCATTTGCGGCGGTACGCAGGTTAAAAAGTGGTCCGGGATTAACCCTTCGGTGCGCCAGGTGGTGCGCAAATATTCAATTAAACTTTGTGACAAATACTGCACCAGTACATAGGACGAAAAAATACCGGAGTTTACAAAGTTAGACAACACAAAATCTACAATGCGGTATTTGCCGCCAAACGGCACAGACGGTTTAGAGCGGTCCTTGGTCAGCGGGTAAAGACGCTCGCCTTTTCCGCCGGCCATAATCATGCCGAGCACTCTCATATTTTCTCCTTATTATGCGGCGGTCAGCGGTAGCTTTTTATTTAACGCTTCAAAAGCTTCCCAGGACCACGGCATTTTTTCTTTGAAAATTTGGGCAATCGCATCTGCATAGACGCGGATTTCATACTGGGCGTGTCCGTCGGTGCGCAGTTGCAAGAAATTGAGCAAGCTGCGGGCGTTTACGCTCCAATAAAATTGGGTATATTGGCACACGGGCAGCACGCCGCGCGCCATTTCGCGCGCCACACCGGCTTCAATCAGTTTATTGTACGCGGCGAAGGAAGCTTCCACGCTGTCTTCGTACAATTTGCGCAGGGCTTTGTTGTCAAAGTCCGCCGCGACGGAGCCTTGGCGGTTTTTGATATCCTGACCGCGAAATTCCGACGGGATATAAAATTCGTCTTTCACTTGCGTATAGCGCGCGCTGATTTCATTATAGGAGCCCCAGCGGTGGCGCATCCATTGGCGCGCGACATAAATCGGGCAGCAAATGTGGAACTGAAAATAACAATGTTCAAACGGCGTGTGATGTTGGTGCTCCAGCAAATATTTAATCAGTCCGCGGTCGCGTTCTTCTCCTTTAGAAGTACCGCCAAAAGACACGCGGGCCGAGCTGACCACGCGGTTATCTCCGCCCATAAAATCAATCAGGCGCACAAAGCCTTTATCTAACAAATGAATCGTATTTTCGTTTTCCACGTTTGTCTCCTGTGCCGGGTGAAACCCGTATTATCTGTAAATTTCCGTCAGTACCGTTTGCCCGCTGGATAAAACTTGTGGGGCTAAAATACCGCGTGCGGTGCAGCTGGTATCATACAAAAAACCGTTTAATTCCAGCGTTTCTGTTATGTTCAAGCTGCCGTTTTCATAGGACAAGAAATGCAATTTGCTGCCTTTATATTGTCCAAATTGTTGGGACAGCAGACCCAGGGTAGTTTTATTTTGTACCGCTGCCAAAGTCGCGCGCCCTTCGGGGCCGTACACTTGCACAGCCGGATAGAAAGAAACGATTTTCTGTTTATATTTTACACGATTTGGGGCCGTTGCGAACAGGGCCGGGCTATCTACATATTTGCCGTTTTGCAGCTGCATGCGCAAACGTCCGTTAGAGGAGGTGTAAACTAAATTGTCCGTTTCTTTATTTTGGATTTCATATCGGTTGATGCCGGTTAGCCAGTTATTGCGCGTAGAGAAGGCATCTTTGTCTAATTCAAAGCGGCCTTTTTCATAGTCCAGCTCGTGTGCATCGCCGGGGTTTACGCCACTGATAAAAGGTTTTTGCGCGTATAAATCTTTATCGTCGTCGCAGCCTAATTCTTTGACGAAATACGGCAGCGCGGCAATTTGCTTAAATTCATTGTCTTGCACGTCTAATACAAGCGTGGTAATTTTTTGCTCGTTTTCTTTATAAGCAACGACAAATAATTGCGCGTAACCGCTATCCATTTCGTCTTTGGCAGACAGGGTAATGGGCTTCAGCCCGGCGGTTAATTTATGGGAGGCCAGCTCTTGCAGCGTGTTGCCGTCAGCGGTGTAAAGCAGCACATTTCCCTTGGTGTCCAGCGCGGCAATTTCTTCGCCGGGATGGGCGGAAATATCGGCTTGCACCGCGCTGATAATTTCGCGCTCCAATGCATTGTAAGTTTTGATTTTGCGGTTAGAAACCGGAGTGGCCGGAGCATCCGAAGCGGCTGCTTGGGCGGCGGTGTTGGTTACTGTAGCGGCAGGCGTAGCAACTACCGCAGCAGATTCAATAACGGCCTCTTGCCCCGGGGTAAAAGTGGCGCGCCCGGGTATTTGTCCGATAGCGTAAAGGGGTTGCACTTCTACAATTTTCCCTTCGCTGGAGTAATGATTGATAAGCCCCAGGTCTTTGCCCGTTTTAGGGTTGGTCAGTTTTTCTTGTGAGACGATTACTTTAAAAGTATCGCCGACCGATACCGTGCGATTAAAATCAGAAGTGTCCAAATAAATTTTGGCACCGTCTTGTTTTACCACGGTCACCTGCGCAAACAGGCAGGGAACAGACAACAACATCAAAAAAGCCGTTAGGCAAAGAATTGTTTTTATTTTCATATAATAAATGTATAGCATTTTTGGAGGGAGTATGAAGGAAAAATTTGAACATTTAGTGCAAACTATCGCCACGCTGCGCGGGCCGGACGGCTGCCCATGGGATAAAAAGCAGACGCATGAATCTTTGATTAAATGCTTGCAAAACGAAAGCCAAGAGCTGATTGAAGCCATAGAAAAAAAAGATGATGAAAATATGAAAGAGGAACTGGGTGACGTGCTTTTGCAAGTATTAATGAACGCGCAAATTGCCAAAGAGGAAGGGAAATTCGGTATAGAGGACGTGATTGAGTATTTAGACGAAAAATTGCACCGCCGCCACCCGCACGTGTTTGGCGACCATGCCAAAGCACTCAGCGCAGAGGAAGCGCTCTCTGTCTGGCGCGAAATGAAACAAAAAGAAAGAGAAGGGAAATAAACAAGCTGCGCTGCCGGGCTCTAACCCTAAAAGCGGGTTGACCGTGTAGCCCAAAGTCTGCTATTATTTATAGGTAGAAAAAACCATACGCAGTATTACGGAGAAAGACATCAATGAAAAACTTGTTGAAAGTAACCTTAATCATTGCCTTGGCTGCCGGCGTAAGCGCCTGCAAAAAGAACGTCAAGGACGACGCCAACGCTGACTTGTTGGCTAATGGCACCACCACTGAAATGGTGCTGGAAGAAACCACTATTACGGAATCTGTTCCGGCCCAAGTATCTTTGGGCGTAGTGCACTTTGCTTTGGACAAAGCTACCTTAACAGCTGAAGCCCGCAAAGTAGTAGAAGCCAACGCCAAAGCTATTAAAGCTGCCGGCGGCAACTACAATGTAGTGGTAGAAGGTAGCTGCGACGATCGCGGTACCATCGCTTACAACATTGCCTTGGGCGAAAAACGCGCCAACGAAGTCAAAGATTACTATGTCCGCTTGGGTATCCCCGCGGCCAACATCAGCACCGTTTCTTATGGTAAAGAAAAACCGGTTTGCTATGAAAATACGCAAGCCTGCTGGGCCAAGAATCGCCGCGCTGATACGATCTTGACGGCTAACTAATTGTTTTAATTCGGAGGCCCGAACCGTATGAACAGAAAAATCCAAATACTTTGTTTAGGCGGTTTGGGCCTTTTGTTGTCCGGCTGCATCGCCAGCGAGCGCGATATGGGTACGCTCAAGTTGCAGCTCAAAGAATTAAATGACACTATTTCCATTATGCAGGCCAATCAGGCAGAGCTGGCCAGCAAAATGGACGAACTAAATCAAAACCTGTCTGTATCTAATGAAAATCTGTCGCAGCTGGACGGGCAAATTGTGACGCTGTCTAGCAAATTAGACGATATCAATGCCTCGGTGCGCAGTAACCAAAGTGCCGAAGCCAGCGCGCCCGCACTGTTACCCTCTGAAATTTTTAACGAAGCTAAAAATCATTTAAATAAGCAAGCCTATGACATGGCCGAAAGCGGCTTTAAGCTCTATATTGACAAATATCCCGAGGGAGAAAATATTGAGCAAGCCTATATTTATTTAGGTGATACCTATGCCACGCAAAATGAATATAAACCGGCGGCTGTGGCGTATGCAACCGTGTTGCAAAAATTTCCAAAAAGTAAAAATATCCCTACCGCACGTTTGAAATACGCGCGCAGCATTGTGCCGCTTGGCAAAAAAGAAGAAGCCAAACGCTATTTGCAATCTATCGTGCAAGAATTTGGCCGCACGCCCGAAGCGCGCCTGGCCAAAGAAGAACTGACCAAATTAAAATAATATGATGAAAAAAATTGCTACTTTATTACTCGTTACTTTGGTAGTATGTGGCGGGGCGTGGTTGTGGGCGGCCCCGGCTAAAACCGACGTATATATCGGTATTACTACCGCTGCCAACGGCAAGCATTTGCCTTCTATTGCCATGCCGGATTTTGTCACGCACGGGGAAACCGCTGCTGCCGCGCAAATAATTTATGATACCTTGCGTGCCGATATTTTATACGCGCGGTATTTTGACGTGTTGCAAGACGGCCCGGCCTTTGATTCCAAAGATATTAAAGGCAGCGTAAAAGCGTGGGACGCGCAGCGCGCGAACTATTTAATCAGCGGTGATATTTCGTATGACGCGCCGTATTACACAATTAAAATTTATGTGTATGATGTAGCATCACAACGGGCCGTGTTTGGCAAAGCATTTAAAGGAACAGACAGCACGTTGCGCTTGCTTGCGCACATTGCGGCAGACCAAATTACGCAGACCTTAACCGGCAAGCGCGGTATTGCTTCTACCAAGATTGCTTTTGCCAATAATTCCACCAAGCATAAAGAAATTTATGTGGTGGATTACGACGGGGAAAATCTGAAAAAGTTAACTAATGACCGCAGTATTTCCCTGCTGCCGCGCTGGAGCAAAGACGGACGTATTTATTACACGACTTATCGCTACAGAAACCCGGACATTTTTGCTATTGACTTAAAAGCAGGCAAAATCGCCCCGGTCATTATCCGCAACGGCCTGTCGCTCATTGGCGGTGTGTCGCCGGACGGCAAGGCGCTAGTGTTTACCAGCTCCAAAGGGCCGAACCCGAGCATTTACATTTATAATTTGGAGACAGGCGAGAAAAAACAAATCACCAACCGCCAGTCGGTAGACGGCTCGCCATCTTATTCGCCCGACGGAAAATTTATTACCTTTGTGTCTAACCGCGCGGGCAATCCGCAAATTTATGTAATGGATTTGGCCACCGGACAAACCCGGCCGCTGACCAAAGATTTCAACTGGTCGGACAGCCCGCAGTGGTCGCCTACCGGGGAGTGGATTGTGTTTGCCGGACGTGAATCGGCCTATCATCCGTTTGATATCTTCCTGGTGGACTTGACGGGCACGCAGCTGCGCCGCTTAACCACGGATGCTGGCTCTAACGAAGACCCGACGTGGTCGCCCGACGGACGCTTTATCGCTTTTACCAGCACGCGCGAGGATGGGCGGCGTAAATTGTATGTGATGGACTCTGACGGCAGCGCGCCGCACCTGGTGGCGGATTTGCCGGGCAATACGTTCACACCGCACTGGTCCTTTTAAGGCAAGACTTTTGAGTACCTTACAGGACACCCCAGGCGGGAGCCTGGGGATGAATGCAAAAGCCTATATCTTCTTTTCCTTGCATCGATGGTGGGAGTAAATGAAAA
>CAJOLM010000051.1 GCA_905235355.1 uncultured Elusimicrobiales bacterium | reverse complement strand
GCTACAATCTGCTTAAACAGGTCCTGGATTCCAGTTCCGCATGTCAGCTTTCAGATGCTTGCAATGCTGTTTGCGGTCGCAGCTGTGTTCTGGAAGGCAACGGTCATATTGACAATGTGCCCATTGGCAGCCTGGTATAATTTTTCCAAAACAGGCAGGCTAATCGGCGCGATATCTTGCGGCTTCATTACACCGGGTTTTTGGGGGGAAATAAAAGGCCCTTCCAGGTGGTAGCCCAACAGGTGCGCGCCCTTTTCCTTACCAAAAGCTCCGACGGTATTTTGAATAATTTGCAGCATATCGTCCGGCTGGCCGCAATATAAAGTAGGACAAAAAGAGGTGACCCCTTGGCGGGCCAGTTGTTCAGACATTTGCAAGAGGGCTTCTTCGCTGCGCAGCTCCGGGCCAAATCCGGCAAAGCCGTGAATATGCAAATCAATGAGTCCGGGCGCAGCGTATGCGTCGCGTGCGTCTATCACTTCTACGTCTTTGGGTAAGGCTTGCAGCTCATCATTAGGGAAAACAGCCGTGATTTTTCCGTCTGATATTTCCACGCAGTAATTGGGCAGGACGCGGTCCTGTGTAATTATGCGGGCATTGATAATCAGTTGTTGGGTCACGGCCGGCTCCTTATAAAGTGATAACAATATCTTGCTGCGGCTGTTTAGCGCGAGCCTCGCGGATTTGCTGCAAGATGGCAGGAGCTAAAGCAGAAGCCGCCGCGTCATCAATAAGCAGCGTGGCGTGTGGATGCGTTTTCAGCGCAGTAATAGGCCACTGCTCGCTGATTTCTCCTTCTGCCAGACGTGCCACGGCCTGCGCCTTGGCTTCCCCATTAGCTAAAAACAACAGCTCTTTAGCATCTAATACCGTCCCAATGCCGACCGTCAGCGCCTGGGTGGGTACTTGGCTGACGTCATTATTAAAGAATCGGGAATTGGCCTGGCGGGTGCTGTCAGTTAACTTCATGACGCGCGTGTGGGAGGTAAAAGCAGAGCCCGGCTCATTAAAGGCCAAATGTCCGTTACGTCCCACTCCGCCTAAAAATAAATCAATGCCGCCCGCGTTTACGATGGCCTTTTCGTAATTTTCACACTCGGCGTGCAAATCACTGGCCTGCCCGTTTAAGATGTGTATATGTTCCGGCAGGGCATCTACATGGTCAAACAAATTGTGCTTCATGTAATAGTGATAGCTTTGGTCATGCTCCGGTGAGAGGCCGACATATTCGTCCATATTAAACGTCACAATATCATGAAAACTGAGCTTGCCATTTTTGACAAGTGCTGACAAAGCCGCATACATATCCACCACGGTCCCGCCGGTGGGGAGCCCCAGCACAAAGGGTTTTTTGTGGGTGGCTTGAACGCGGTGCTGCACATAAGAGGCAGCCCATAAACCTAAATTATGTGAAGTAATAATGAGTTTCATATTATTTCAATAATTGCTTGATTTCGTCACAAATTTGGTCCGCTTCCGGGCCGATAACTACTTGCACACTACTACCGGATTTTACAACGCCGCGGGCACCAACTGCTTTGAGTGCGCTGTCATTAACCGCGTTTTCATCTGCTACTTCCAGACGCAAACGCGTGGCACACGCACCAATAGATTTAATGTTTGCCTGACCGCCGAGTCCGCGCAAATAATTGCCAGCGCGGGTATCCGGCAGCGTATCTTGATTGGCAGCGGTATTTGCAACCGCTGGAGCAGCTGCGGGTGTCTCTTGTTCGGACGGATCTTCCGGTTCGCGACCCGGGGTGGGCAAATTAAATTTTAAAATGACCCATTTAAACAGCCAATAATACACCAGGCCATATACAATGCCCACGGGGATTAGGTACAGGCCGTTTTTGCCCAGGCCGTAGCTGAGCAAATAGTCAAATAGTCCCGCAGAAAACGTAAAGCCAAGTTTGACGTCTAGCACGTTCATGATGACCATCGAAAGACCCGTTAGCAAAGAGTGCAATACATACAGCGGGAAAGCCAGAAACATAAACGAAAATTCAATCGGTTCTGTAATCCCGGTTAAGAAAGACGTCAGCGCCATGGACAGCAGCAAACCGCCAATCGCTTTTTTGCGGGCGGTGTTAGCGGTGGCAATCATAGCTAAAGCTGCAGCTGGCAAGCCAAACATCATAATCGGGAAAAATCCGGCCATGAACGGGCCGGCCATGGGGTCGCCTGCAAAAAAGCGTGTTAAATCCCCATGTAGCACGGTGGTAACGCCTTCGCGCACGACCTCAAAATCGCCAAATTGAAACCATACTAAGCTATTTAAAATATGGTGCAGCCCCAGCGGAATAAGCAAGCGGTTGGCGACACCATAGAAGAATAAACCAATATTGCCGGAAGTAATAGTCCAATTGCCAAAGGCATCAATCACGCGGGCAATCGGCGGCCAAATAAAATAGGCTGCGCCCGCAATTAATAAACAGGCAGCACCTGTCACAATGGGTACAAAGCGCCGTCCGCCAAAGAAGGCCAAATAAGCCGGTAGCTTGATATCTTTGTATTTATTATACAACAGCCCTGCTGTAACACCCACTATAATACCGCCAAGCACGCCCATATCAATAGATGGGTCCAATACTTTTAAGGAAGATGTTAAAATAACATATCCAATATATGCCGCCAGTGCCGCTGCACCGTGATTTTCACGTGCAAAACCAATAGCCACACCTAAGGCAAAAATAGTGGGCAAATTACTAAAGATAGCTTGTCCGGCTGCCGCCATAAAGGCGATATTGAGCAGGTCCGGTTGGCCCAAGCGCAAAATTAGCCCAGCCACCGGGAGTACGGCAATAGGTAACATGAGCGCTTTGCCCAGTGCCACCAGGCCGCGCCCGCAAGCAACGGTGCATTGTTTGAGTGTGTTCATGAAAGTTCTCCTTAATTGGTGCCAAATTCTTTTTTGACCAGTTCGCGCACGGCATGGGCATCGGGGCAAGCCAAAGCTTGTTTGGCTACTTGCTCACAATGTGCTTTAGATAAATTGCGTACGCGTGCTTTTACCTGGGCAATGGCATTTGCTCCGACGGCTAGTTCACTCACGCCTAACCCAATCAGTAAAGGTACCGCCAGTAAATCTCCCGCCATGGCACCGCATACCGCCACGGGACGGTTGTGGGTAGCGGCTCCTTGGCACGTCAAGCCAATGAGTTGCAGTACTGCCGGATGCATAGGGTCTGCACGGTAACAGAGCGTTCTGTGTCCGCGGTCAATAGCTAAGGTGTATTGTGTTAAATCATTGGTGCCGATAGAAAAGAAATCTGCATGTTGGGACAGCAGGCCCGATGTCAGCGCTGCAGAGGGGACTTCTATCATCATGCCCACTTCCACCGGGGCTGAAATACCGAGCGTTTGTTTTTCTTTTTCAATCAGTTTTTTATATTCCAAAAATTCATCTTCAAACGCCACCATGGGCAGCATAATGCGCAGTGGGGCGGAATTGGCCACACGCAGCATAGCGCGGATTTGTGTCAAAAACAAATGGCGGTGGCGGGTATAGGTGCGTATGCCACGCATACCCATAATGGGGTTTTCTTCTTCGGGAAGCGGCATATAAGAAACAGGTTTGTCACCGCCGGCATCTAATGTGCGCAGCGTAACCGGTTTACCTTGTAAAGCCGAAGCAATATTCTGATACAGTTGATATTGTTCTTCTTCAGTGGGTGCTTCCTTGCCCTGATAGAAAATAAATTCCGTGCGCACCAGGCCCAGTCCGTCTGCACCATTGTTTTGGGCTGCGTGTGCTTCTTTTTCGCCGGACGCATTGCCGGTTACGTGGATTTGTACGCCGTCCTTTGTTACGGCAGGCTTGCAGGCGGTTTTGGCATTTTGGGTTTGGGCAATTTTCTCTTGCTCAGATATTTTTTGCAAGCGTTTGCTTTCGCTTTCGTCAGGATTGATATAGACCAAGGCTTCTGATGCATTGATAATCAGCGGTGTGCCGTCTGCAATACGCAGTACATTTTCACCGGCTGCTACTAAGGACGGCAGTCCCATATTGCGCAGCAGAATAGCCACGTGTGCCGTGGGGGAAGACCCAGCCAGCAACACACCTTTGACGCGGCTGTCAAAATAAGACAAATCAGAAGGTAATAATTCCTCTGCTAGCAAAATACAATTATCCGGAAATTCAGGTTTTTGTACCGTTTTTCCGGCCAGTTTAAGCAGTACACGGCTGCGTAAATCTTTTAAATCAGCCACACGTTCCATCAGCAAGCGGTTTTTGGTAGCTTTTAACACGTCAATACTGGCGCGGATAGCCTCGTTAAAAGCCGCTGATGCACTTTTGCCCTGGCGGATGTGGTCTTTAGCCTTTGTCGTTAAAAACGGATCTTGCAGCAGGCCGACATGTGCTTGCAAAATGTCATGTGCCGCTTTGCTAGGAGCCACTTTCATTTCAGCAGCAAAATCTTGCAGTACTTTGCGCAATGCCTCTTCTAAGTTGGTTTGCTCTTGCTCTGGGGAAGTAACAGTATGATTTACTTCTACCGTTTGCTTTTGCCACAGCCAGCTTTTTCCGCTGGCGATACCTGCACAAGCGGTAAAAGCTTTTAGCATATTAGGCAAGGGCTCGGTGGCAGCCAGTGCTTCTTTTTTCTCTTCTACCGTTGTGCTGCGCGCTGTACTTTCGCCCAAGCCGTCTTCTAATAAAGCGGTTAATTTCTTCAGCGCATCTGCACCATCGGGACTAGAAGTGCGCAAACGGATTTTGGCTCCGCTTGCAATCCCAAGCCCCATAACAGCGACTAAACTTTTAGCGTCCGCGCAGCTGTGATCGGTTTCTAATTCTATGTGAAAAGGAAACTGTTTGGCGGCATCAGCCAGGCGTGCGGCCGGGCGTGCATGCAGACCGTCGCGGCATTGAATGATAATCTCAGGCGAATAAATCCATTTTGTATCGGCACTGGCAGCGGGAGCTGCAGTGTCGGCAGATGCGTCTTGTAGCGGCAGAGAAAACACAAGGTCTTTTCCGGCGTGGACAGGACCTTGCGGCTGCTTTTTAAGTGACGCGCCATCCGGTGCAGTTACAACCATAATGACCCAGTTGCTGGGGGCTTTTTTAGCTAGAAAATCTTTGTCAAATTCGGTAAGTTTTTGGCCCTTTTTTACAGAATCGCCATTTTTGACCAATGCTTTAAATCCTTGACCTTTAAGAGAAACTGTATCCACCCCAACGTGGATCAGTACTTCCAAAGAACCATTTTTAATCGTAACAGCGTGTAATGATTGGTGCACGCTTGTGATAACGCCGTCAAAAGGGGCTACAATAAATCCTGCGGAAGGGTTGACGGCGATACCGTCGCCCAGCATATGTTCTGCAAAGGCCGGATCGGGTACTTGCTCCAGAGGGAGTAGTTCGCCGTCAGCCGGAGAAAAGACCTGAAAGTCTGCCATAATTGCTCCTTGAGATAGTGATATTTCCATTATAGTATATTCTTTTCGGTTTTATGCAAGTAAAAATTTTATTTAGATTTTGCATTGAAATTTTTATCCAAAACCTATATACTAAAAGGATAGGAGAAAAATCATGAACTACTTTTATACTAAAAAAGCATTTACACTGGTAGAATTGATGGCCGTGGTGGCTATCGTGGCGATTATTGCTGGGATCGGCATCGGGTCATACCGCAAGGCTGCGGACCGTGCTATTTTTTCCGATGGATTGACCGGAGCAAGTACGCTGTCTTCTGCCTATGATGAGTATTATTACGACCACAACTACACCTATCCGACGTCTATGAACGCGGTGGCGGTGTCTTTGACGAAAGCTAGTTACAATGCCGGAACGAACAGCTTATCCACGCGGTATTTTACCTTTTCTCGTAGTGGAAATACGATTAAAGCAACGCGTAATGGGGGCAATTATTCTATTTCTGCCCCGTTGGAGGCAACGAACACATTGGGTGTTATCTCTTGTACTGGAGAAGATTCTGCCGGAGAAGGCATAGAATTTTGTAAATCTATGGGATATGCTTCCTGTTCGGGAGCGACTTGTATTAAATAACACTTGTTTTGCATATAACCCCGGGAAATTTCCCGGGGTTTTTGATGAATAGGAGTTTTATATAATATAAGTATGGAAATTAAACAGACAGATTGTTTGGTAATTGGGGCGGGCATTGCCGGATCGGTCTATGCCTATGAAGCGGCGCGTAAGGGTCTGCACGTGACGCTGCTTAGCTGTGCGGATTGGAACACCGCTAACAGTGACCTAGCGCAAGGCGGCATTGTGTATGAGCCGGATATGGATGTGGATGCGCTGCTCAAAGATGTGCGCCTGGCCACTGCCGGGCTATGCAATGAAAGTGCCGTGCGGGAGCTGTCCAAAGCCGGGTGCGAAGCGGTGGAAAAAATTTTCCTGCATGATTTACACACCGATTTTTCCCGCGACGCCAAAGGCAATCTGCTCTACACGCGCGAAGGGGCGCACAATAAAAACCGCATTATTTATTGGAAAGATACGACGGGACACTCACTGCTGTCCTCTATCCACAAGGCACTACGCAAAGAAAAAAATATTACCCTTTTAGAAAATACTTCTGCGGTGGATTTGCTGACGCTGTCACATAGTTCTGTAGACATTATGGACCGCTATGCCCCACTGACCTGTTTTGGCGCGTATGTGCTGGATAATCCGACGGGAAAAGTATACGCTATTCAAGCCAAAAAAACCGTGCTGGCTACCGGCGGCGTGGGGCAAGTGTACCGCCACACCACCAATGCCGCGCACGCTTATGGGCACGGGATTGCCATGGCGTACCGCGTGGGTGCGCGCGTGATGAATATGGAATATATGCAATTTCATCCGACGGTATTTGCCAAAGGAAAAAGCTTTTTAATTTCTGAAGCGGTACGCGGCGAAGGCGCCATTTTGCGCAACTGCCAGGGCGAAGCGTTTATGCCGAAATATCACGCGCTGAAAGATTTAGCGCCGCGTGATATTGTAGCGCGCGCTATTGAAGAAGAACGCCTGAAAACGTCGCACGATTGTGTGTATTTGGATATTACGCACAAGCCCGCTGCTTTTATCAAGGACCGCTTTCCCGCTATCTATGAAACTTGTTTAAAAGAAGGCGTGGATATGACAAAGGATTTAATCCCGGTCGTGCCTGCCGCGCATTATTTTTGCGGGGGAGTATATGCCACACCGCAAGGCCGCACCAATATCGTCAACTTAAACGCGATTGGGGAAACCGCCTGCACGGGTTATCACGGGGCTAATCGCTTGGCAAGCACGTCTTTGCTGGAAGCGGTGGCGACCGGTTACCTATGCGCCGCAGTAGACGAGGCGGATATTGCTACACAAAAATTTCACTTGCCCGAACCCAAAGAGTGGATTGTGCCGCAAGAGCAGCCGGACCTTAATTTAATCAAGCAAGATTTTTAAAAGCACGATGTGGAATTACGTCGGGCTGGTGCGCAGCGCGTTTCATTTAAACCGCGCCGAAAAAATCTTGCGCCATATGCATAATGAAATGCAAGCCTTTTATAAAGGCTACGCGCTTAACCAAGAGCTGCTGGATTTACGCAATGGCACGCAGGTCGGCCTGCTGATTACCTATGCCGCGTTGCAAAACCGCCGCAGCATTGGCTGCCATTATTTGCAAGAGGTGGACCGCCGCGCCAAATAGTAAGAGCGGTTTTAGCTATCATTTTCCCCGGGTGTGCATGAGTAGCGCCCGGGGATTTTTGTGTCCGGCTTGACCTAGAGCGGACTCCAGCTGCTACAATTTATGTAGTTTAGGAGGCCTTATGAAAAAGATACTTGTTTTATCCGGCAGCCCGCGCAAGGGCGGCAATTCTGACCTGTTGTGTGACGAGTTTGTCAAAGGTGCCAAAAAAGCAGGGCACGACGTGGAAAAAATTTTTATCCGCGATAAAAAAATTGCCTATTGCACCGGCTGCTATTTTTGCCAAACGCATACCGACCAATGTGCTATTAAAGACGATATGTCCGGCATTTTGGACAAAATACAAGCCGCAGATGTGCTGGTGATGTCCAGCCCGGTGTATTTTTATTCCATTGACGCGCAGATGAAGGCACTCATTGACCGCTGCGTGGCGCGTTGGACCAAAATCCCGAACAAAGAATTTTATTACATTATGACGTCTGCCGAAAATTCCAAAACGGTCATGGACGGCACGCTGGCTTGTTTCCGCGGATTTGCCGCGTGCTTGGACGGCGCGCAGGAAAAGGGCGTACTGTATGCCAAAGGGGTGTACGAAAAAGGGGAAGTCAAAGACACTCCATATATGAAACAAGCCTATGAAATGGGTTTGCACGCATAAATTGCTACAATAATAGATATTATTAGTGGAGCGTATTTATGCAGACCTATTCCGTACAAACACAGGGCATTTGCCCCAGCATGATTGCCTTTGCTTTGCAAGACGGCAAAATTTATGATATTAAATTTACCGGCGGTTGCCCGGGTAATACCGCGGCGATTGCCAAGCTTTTGCAAGGCACGGACGCCCAGCGCGTGGTGGATTTATTAAAGGGTAATGATTGCGGCGGGAAAGGCACTTCGTGTGCAGACCAGCTGGCCACCGCCGTGGAGCAAGCCCTTGCCATAGAAGCAAAGCGCAACAAGTAAATGTTTTGAGAACGAAAAAAGCTCTCCATACCGGAGAGCTTTTTTGTTAGATATCAACATGATTTTTAAAAGACCCCAAGCAAACAACAACGAAATAGCGTGTTTTAGGAAGAAAAATGGCGGAGAGGGATCTGTTAAATGCGCGGGGCGGATGTTTTCAAAATAAAACACGCTAGTTCTAGGCGTTTGCGCGGGAGGAATACTGGCACAGACGCGCCGGAGGCGGAGGTATCCGACCAAGCAAACAACAACGAAATAGCGTGTTTTAGGAAGAAAAATGGCGGAGAGGGAGGCCGTTGTACTTACGTCGTACCGCCCCCACTTTGACCCCCACTAATCGCACGTTCCACAGGGTCTTATTGGGTTTTCTATGTGCATTGTTTTTCGCATGGCGTACTCCTCTTTCTTGCCTTTATTCCATGCTTGTACCGGGCGCAAGTAACCCACCACCCGGGAATAAACCTCACACTTAGAGCCATGTACGTCTTTCATTTGCTCCTTAATTTCTTTTATTTGTTTTTGTAAAATTTCTTTGTTAGCCATATTGCACCTCTCATTATAACATAATTTACTTTGGCCGCAATAGCACAAGGACACATCCGGCACGAAACAAGCCGGAGCGGCTTTGCGCATACGGCACAAAAACTTTCCCCAAAAAAATTATTAAACTCCGCATTAACACATTTCATAAATCGCTCCTCCATTTAGCCGGGTCGGTTTCGTATTCCGGCTCATGGCAAGTAGGACAACAAATACGCCAAGCCATCCCATACTTGCGGCACTCGTCGCCATCCATACACTTGCACGTAATCATTAAAAATACACTCCTATCATTACCCC
>CAJOLM010000050.1 GCA_905235355.1 uncultured Elusimicrobiales bacterium | reverse complement strand
GTGCTAGGGAGACGGCCGATTGATAGCCTGATTATCGCATGTGGGGTCCGTTGGGTGGTCGGTCCGTGAGGGCCGGGTGCCCGGAGTAGTAGCTGAGGTGGCTGGGCCGTAATGGGGCCGGTTGTTTCAGTTTCCCGGTGGCGGGTGGTTGTGGTGCCCGGGCTGGGGTCGCGGTAAAAGCGAGCTGTGAGGGAAATGTCGTTGGTGCTGTTTGTGGCCATTTGCTGGGCGTTAGTTGATGTATTTGGTTCGGCTAATGTGCGGCGTGAGTCCCGTGGCTTAAATCGCTTGATCTGACTTAAAAGAAAAGGAAGGCAACATGCAAAATGCGAAGTGACGACCCTCCGATGTGTAATCGGGGGGTCTTTTTTTGTGTCAAAAGGGATAAAATTATTGCAATACGCTGGGCGGCGGCAGAGAGCCGTCTTGCGGTAAGTTTTCTTCTACAGTAGGAATAATGTGTTCTTGTTTGGCAGCGGGAGTGGCAGCTTGGGATTTATCAGCCGCTTGCGCTGTTTGCTCTTGCACCGGGGCAGATTTTTCCGTCAAATCCATTTCTTCGTAATCATCATCTACCGTGTCAATATTTTGCTCCACGAGCATCAAATCATCACCTGTTTGCGGCGCACGGGCAGACGAAGCGGCAGGGGCAGCAGCGGCTTGTTCGGTTTTTGCTGCGTGCGCTCCCGACGGATTCCACCACTCCGGCGGATTTCCGGCGCAAGCTCCTAACAAAATACATAATGGTAAAATAAAACGGACTTTCATAGCAGTATTATAACTTTTTTGCACTCATTTGTTGTTGCAATTTTGCTTCCCGGTACAAAGCTCCGGCACGGTAACTGCTGCGCACCAAAGGCCCGCACGCTGCGCCCAAAAAGCCAATGGACCGGGCATATTCTTGCCACATGGCATATTCGGCAGGCTCGGCATAGCGCAACACTTCATGATGCTGTTTAGACGGGGCAAGATATTGTCCAATCGTTACTAAATCCACCCCCGCTGCGCGCAAATCCTGCAGGGTGGCTTTGATTTGTGTTTCTGTTTCCCCCAACCCAAGCATAATGCCGGATTTAGTTAGTACCTGTGGCGCGGCCTTTTTGCAATAGGCCAGCAAATCCAGGGAACGCTTATAATCAGCCCCGATACGTACCTCATGATACAGTTGCGGTACGGTTTCAATATTGTGCGCCAGCACCGCAGGACCGGCATCTAAAACGGTTTGCAGATCTTTCATTTGACCGCGGAAATCCGGAATAAGCGGCTCGGTTAATACGTCCGGTGTAGCCGCGTAAATAGTCCGCATGACGGCTGCAAAATGCCCGGCCCCGCCGTCAGGTAAATCGTCGCGCGTCGGGGACGTAAGCACCGCATAGCGGATATGCCAATCCCGCACGGTACCTGCTACTTTTTGTGGCTCTGCCGGATCAGGCGGCAGCGGTTTTTGTTTATTAACCGCGCAAAATTTGCAGCCGCGCGTACAAAAGCCGCCCAAAATCATAAAGGTTGCATCACCGCAGTTTAAACACTCCCCGCGGTTGGGGCATTTGGCTTCCACGCAGACAGTGTGAAGCGCCGCGCGGTCTAATCCGTTTTGCGCCTCAAGTGCTTGCTGGGTACGCAGCGCAGCTTTATTGCGCCCGACCATTTCTTTAAGCCAGCTAGGTATTTGTGCTGTCATATTGATATAATTATAGTAAATGAGAAAACTGCTTGTACTTCTTTTTCCGCTAATTTCCTGCGCTTTCCTGGCGGCCCAAACGCCGCAGGAAGAGGTTTCTGCGCGCTTGGCCGCCGCCGCAGAGGAGTATTTTGCAGGCCACCCGCAAAAAGCGCTGGAGCAGTATATCGCCATTTCCAAAGACAGCCACCACAAAGATGCTTTTTTAAATGCCACCTTTATTATGCTGGAGCAAGGTAAACCCAAAGAGGCGGTGGATATTGCTACAGCTGCCTATTTGATTTACCCCCAGGATGCAGACGTGGCAGAATTTGTGGCAGAGGCTTATTTAGCAGACGGACAATTTGAAAATGCCGAACACTTTTTCTCCATGCTGGAAGCCAACGGCGAACGCTCCGAATTTCTGCTGATTAATTTAGCGCGTGCCCAACTGGGCATGGGCGAAAAAGACATGGCAAAACGTAATTTAAAAACTGCCGCTGCCGGGCAAGGGCATGGTCCGCTGGCTAATTATTTGCTGGGGCAAATTTACGCGCAAGAAAAGAAATGGTCAGATGCCGCCAAAGCTTTTGGCAAAGCAGTAGAATATGACCACCAATTTACCGAAGCCCGCGCCCATTACGCCGCCGCGTTGGAAAACAGTAAACAATATAATGAGGCCTACCGCCAATACCGCGTGCTTAATACCACCAGCCCTAAAAATCAAACCTATATTGACGCCGTGCGGCGGCTGCGCCCGAAACTCACCAAAAAGGAAACAGATTTAGAAAACCGCAAAGAACGTCAAACGCATACCATTGTAAAGCCTGTTGTTTCTTTAGAAGGGCCGCTGCAGCAGTTGCGTGTGGCACTGGGTGCTAATGCCGTCGGACGTCCGTCCCCGCGCAGCGAGCTGATTTTCTCCCCTTCGCACCCGTTTACGGTAACGGAAAAATCTTCCGGCCATACGCTGCTAATCGGGCAAGCAAAACAAACTTGGCGCGCAGAATTGAAAAACGGGAAAGCCGCTTTGATTTCTCCCGCCGGGAAACGCTATCCGTTTAGCGGAGCAGTGGTTATTACCCCCAAATCCTCTGACTCCCAACAAGGCGCCACCATTTTAATCAAAAAAGTAATGAGCGGTGCGGGCATGACGTGGGCCAGCGTGGATGACAAGGAATATCGCGGTTCTTTGGAAATTGTGCATGACAAAAAATCTAACACCTTGCTGCCTATCAATTTAGTAAACATTGAAGAATATTTAATGGGTGTAATGTCCTCTGAAATGCCGTCTGAATTTCCCATGAACGCTTTGCGCGCGCAAGCAGTGTTGGCGCGCACGTATGCGCTGAAACATTTAGGCAAACACAAAGCCCACGGCTATGATTTGTGCGATACGCAAAATTGCCAAGTATATGGTGGCGTCGGCGCAGAAAGCGAAACCGGAAATGCCGCGGTGGAATCCACCATGGGGCAGGTGTTGCTCTATCATAAAAAACCGATTGAGGGCGTGTTTTCGGCTAATTGCGGCGGATTTACCCAGAGTGCCAAAGAGGCCGGCTGGTACGCCACGCCTTATTTAAATCCCGTATCTGATTATAAGGACTTTAATTTTGATACCTTGCAGCCCTATCAGTTTAAGGATTTACTCCAGCACCCGCACGACGCGTACAGCCGCTACAATAAACATGTCAGCCCGGCGGCGTTTCGTTGGACGCGTGTGGTGGAAGAAAAAGACTTGCGCGATATTATCCGCCGTAAAAAAGATATTGGGCAAATCACCGCCATTGTTCCGCAAAAGCGCGGGCGCTCAGGCTATGTCAGCGAAGTGCTGGTAAAAGGCACCAAAGGCAACGTGACACTCAGCAAAGAAAATGTCATCCGCAATAATTTATCGCCCGGTATGCTGCGCAGCAGTTATTTTATTGTGATGCCCAATTATGAAGGGCGCAAGCTGAAAAACTTTGTATTTTACGGCGGCGGTTGGGGCCATGGGGTGGGCTTTTGCCAGACGGGTTCTGCCGGTCGCGCCGAAGCCGGACAAGATTACACCACTATTTTGCAGCATTATTTCCCCAACACGGATTTGACCGACACGCGCAAAGAATAGATTTTTACAAATCGCGCAAAAATGCTATAATATGTGTGTTGGAAAGGAAGCAACCGTTTTGCCGGGCGTGTAGCTCAGTTTGGGAGAGCGCCTCGTTCGCAACGAGGAGGTCGTCGGTTCGATCCCGATCACGTCCACCATTTAAACCCTGCGTCGGCAGGGTTTTTTTAAAGAGGAAGGTTTTTATGTCTAGTAAAATTATGGTAAAAGATGTGGGTCAATACGTCGGCCAAGAAATCACACTCAAAGGCTGGCTTTATAATAAACGCTCCAGCGGCAAATTGCATTTCTTGCAACTGCGCGACGGCAGCGGCATCATCCAATGCGTCCTATTTAAAGGCGACGTCACGCCGGAACTTTTTGACCTGGCTGATAAACTGACGCAAGAATCTTCCATTATCGTCACCGGGACCATCCGTGAGGACAAACGCTCTCCGCTGGGGTTTGAAATGGGCGTGAAAAATTTAGAAGTATTGCAAATGGCCAAAGATTATCCCATTTCCCCCAAAGAGCATGGGCCGGAATTTTTGATGCACAACCGCCACTTGTGGCTGCGCTCTGCCAAACAAAATGCGGTACTGAAAATCCGTGATGAAATCATTTTTGCTATCCGCGAATATTTGCATAAAAACGGCTTTGTACTGGCAGACTCCCCCATTTTAACGCCTGCCGCGTGCGAAGGCACCAGCACTTTGTTTGAAACCGATTACTTTGGTGAGAAGGCCTTTTTAAGCCAAAGCGGACAACTGTATGGCGAGGCCTCTGCCATGGCACTGGGGCGCACCTATTGTTTTGGGCCGACGTTCCGCGCCGAAAAGTCCAAAACGCGCCGCCACCTGACGGAATTTTGGATGGTAGAGCCGGAAGTAGCGTACAATGATTTAGATGACAACATGGACCTGGCGGAAGATTTCATTAAATATATCGTCGGGCAGGTGCTGAAAAACCGCGCGGCGGAACTGAAAGTATTGGAGCGTGATACCAGCAAGTTACAGGCCACGGTGGAAAAACCGTTCCCGCGCATTGATTACACAGACGCAATTGAAATTTTGCATAAAAAAGGCAATAACACGCCGTGGGGCGGAGATATCGGCGGCGACGAAGAAACCTTACTTGGCGAAGATTATGATACGCCTATTATGATTCACCGCTACCCCACCGCCATTAAAGCTTTTTACATGAAGCAAGACCCCAAAAATCCGAAAGTAGTGCTTGCGGTAGATGTCATCGGGCCGGAAGGTGCGGGCGAAATTATCGGCGGCAGCCAGCGTGAGGATGATTATGACACCATGGTCCGCCGCATGAAAGAAAGCGGCCTGGACCCCGCCGGGTACGATTGGTATTTGGACTTGCGCAAATACGGCTCCGTGCCGCACTCGGGCTTTGGTATGGGTATTGAACGCATGGTGCGCTGGATTTGCGGGCTGCAACACGTGCGCGAAACGATCCCCTTCCCGCGCATGATGGACAAAATAAGACCATAGGTTTTCTCACATAAAAGACCCCGCACATTTTTCTGTGCGGGGTTTTCATTTCCTTTCTAATAAATTTCTGCCCTTACGCGCTGCCAATCAAAAGTGATAAAATATGTATATGATTATAGATGACGAGAAACTGCAACGAACCTTGGAAAAAGCTGCGTCCCATACAGACGCCGAGGTGACGGATATCTTAAATAAGGCCAAAAAACTCAAGGGCATTTCCCTGGAAGAGGCCGCCGTTTTGCTTAATATTACCGACGATACTTTGCTGCAAAAGCTGTTTGATACCGCGAAATTTATTAAAGAAGAAATTTATGGCAACCGCATTGTGCTGTTTGCCCCGCTTTACATTTCTAATATCTGCAACAATGAGTGTGTGTACTGTGCGTTCCGCCGCAGCAACACGAAACTCAAACGCCACGCCAGCACGCGCGACGAAATCCACCAGGAAGTAACCGAGCTGCTAAAACAGGGCCACAAGCGTATTTTAATGGTGGCGGGCGAGGCCTATCCGGGCGGCGGGTTGCAATACGTCTATGACAGTATCAAAGCCATTTATGAAACCACCTGGAACGGGCAAAATATTCGCCGCGTAAACGTCAATATCGCGCCGCTGACGCCGGAAGAATTTGCAGAGCTGAAAAAATGCGGCATTGGTACCTTTCAAGTGTTCCAAGAAACCTATCACAAAGAAACATACCAAAAGCTGCACCTTGCGGGAGCAAAAGCCGATTATCAGTTCCGCCTAGACGTCATGGACCGCGCCTTGCAAGCCGGTATGAACGACGTGGGTATCGGACCGCTGCTAGGGCTGTATGATTATAAGTATGAAATTTTGGCCACGCTGGAGCATGCGTTTCATTTGGACCGCACCTATGGCGTCGGCCCGCACACCATTTCTGTGCCACGCATTGAGCCGGCAGAAGGATCGGATTTTAGCTTACATCCGCCCCACCTGCCGTCAGATACTGATTTTAAGAAAATTGTAGCCGTCCTGCGCCTGGCTGTGCCGTACACCGGGATTATCATGAGTACGCGCGAAAGCCCCGCCATGCGTAATGCGTGTTTGGAGTTGGGTGTATCGCAAATTTCCGCCGCGTCACGCGTCAATCCGGGCGGATATTCTTATGATAAACAGAACGGCAGCCAATTCACGCTGACCGACGACCGCAGCCTGGCTGAAGTAATTGATGCGGTGGTGGATGCCAAGCATATGCCGTCTTTCTGCACCGGCTGCTACCGCTTGGGCCGCGTCGGAAAAGATTTTATGGATATGGCTAAACCCGGGCTGATTAAAAAGCATTGTCTGCCCAATGCCATGTTTACTTTTGCCGAGTATTTGGAAGATTTTGCCCCCGCGCCGCTAAAGGCCAAAGGCTACGCGCTGATTGAAAGCACCGCCAAAGAAGCCTTTGCCGAAGGCTCCGCTATCCGCAAAATGATTGACGACAATTTAGCCAAAATCAAAAGCGGCAAACGGGATTTGTATTTTTAATATTCTTGCTTTATCACATAACCCCAATCACTTGGGGTTATGGAGTTATTGGAATAAATATTCCAAATAACTCCCCTGGTCTACCCCTTCAGAACCCGTTAAATTTTTACATACATCACGCTCCATATCGCTGCCCCCACTGCCAACGCGGCAATAACGTTTTCCAGCCCTACTAGTATTGTGCTTATCAAAATACAGCACATAATAAATATATTGATTAGCTAAGTATACGGTCATAGCGGCATGTCCTTTATTTTCTCCAGTATTACGCACATCTAAATTAAAGCTATATGTGCCAGCAGGTATTTGAATATCCAAATTATCAGCACTATTAGTATATTCTCCATTTGCTAAATAATACGCTTCCTCTGCTTTGTGTATAGCATCTCCGATAGCCATTAGTTGGACGTACTTTGTGCGAAGTACCGCCTTTTGGTACTGCGGCAGCGCAATAGCGGCCAGTATGCCGATAATAAGGACAACGACCAGTAATTCAATAAGCGTAAACGCTTGATGCCACCCCCGAGCGTTGGTATCGGGGGTCTCATCCGCTTTCATTTTAAACAAGGTTGAGATTCCCGATAAAGACACTCGGGAATGGTTCTTATTGATATTTTCATTTTGTTTTTTCATATTTTCTCCGTTCATTTAATGTGTCGTGCTGAGAGGTTTCTGCTCAGCACCTAAACTGCTTTATAAGAGTTGTCATCCTGAGGTGTCGTTGCTCAGAGCCTGTCCCCGAAGGTTGTAATCGGGGAATCTCCCTTGTTCTTGCCATTTTTACAAAACAGCAACAACCTAGAAAGCGGCAGATACTGAATAAAAATCTTTCAGTATGACATCTTTTTATATCCCGCATAAAAACACTGCGGGATGACGACATAACAACACCACCCTACCCCCGTATTGTATCAAAAAAAAAAAACAAGTCAAGGCCTATGTTTGGGTTCAGATACATGTGAGACTGGATCAACACATTTGAGACTCTTTGTCCCCGACGAAAGCTAATCTTTTTATAACCCTTTTTAATTAGT
>CAJOLM010000049.1:11175-18847 GCA_905235355.1 uncultured Elusimicrobiales bacterium | reverse complement strand
GGCTCGGCTGCTTTGATAACCGGGATATTATAAGAATTAGCCAACGCTTTTCGCAGGGAAACCTCTCCATGAAAATTTCCATCATAATTGCGCGGACGAAAACCGCCTTCAAAAAAAGTGTCCTCATCTGCCAGTACGCTGGCTGCCGTCAGCCCGTTTTGCATGGCCAGGCCATAGACAAAAGGTTTTAGTGCCGACCCCGGCTGACGCTTGGCCTGTGCGCCGTCTACTTGTCCGGCGTGTTTTTTATCATAAAAATCAGCCGAGCCGACATAGGCCAGCACGCCCCCTGTCGCATTATCCAGCACGACGACGGCGGCATTGGTCACATGCTGATCGGTAAGTTTATCTAAATGATAGCGCACCGCTTTTTCTGCATATTCCTGCAAGGTTTTGTCTAATGTCGTATGAACATATGGAGCGTGCGGCGCAAGCCGGTATATCAGGCGCGAATAATGCGGCGCGGAAAACGGACGCTCCCCGGCGGAAATCCCCAACAGCTCGGTCATAGCAAGCTGGTATTGTTCGGCTGTGATAAAATGATTTTGTAACATAGCCTGCAGCACGCGGCTGCGGCGCGACATGGCCCCCGACGGATTTTTAAGCGGATTTAAACGCGAAGGTGATTGTATCAGCCCCACCAACAATGCACTTTGCGCAAGCGACAATTCACTAGCCGACACCCCAAAATAAAATTCCGCCGCCGCTTGTACCCCCTGGGTTTGATTACCAAGCTCTACCGTGTTTAAATACCGTGTTAAAATTTCATCTTTGTTTAATTGACGCTCCAGGCGCAAAGCGTCCCATGCTTCGGCCCATTTACCACGCCAATTTTTTGCCCGCGGATGCAAGGCACGCGCCAGCTGCTGCGTAATGGTGGAAGCACCGGACACGACGGTTTGTCCGCGTATATTTTGCCACGCCGCACGCAAGGTGGCTACCCAATCCACGCCGTGATGCGCGTAAAAACGTTTGTCCTCTGCTGCCAGGGCTGCCAGCGTCACCCACGGAGAAATCTCCGCCAAAGAAACTGGCTGCGCATACGTTTCTTTAGACGATAAAAACGAGCGCAAGGTGTGGCCGTCTTTATCATATACGTGGGTGGAGCGGGCAGGCGCGGCGGATATTTCGGGCGCAGAAAACACTTCCCCATCCGCCGGACAGGGAAGTATAAACAAAATAGCACTAATTAAATAAAGCCAACGCTTCATTACTTGTTAATTTCAATCTCCGTGGTAGCCGTGCGGCCGAAAACAGACGGCTCGTACATTTGGCTGGCCCACAAGCTGGGATAGCTGTATTTGCCCGGAGCCAATGCCTGCACCACATAGGTATATTCGTGATCGCCCGCGGGTAAATACCCGGCAAATACGGCCAGGCGGTCGTCGTATTTTTCATTTCGCTCAAAGGGTGTATTTTCCGGCTCGTCCGGCGCGGAGAGTTGGTTTTCGGTGGCTAAATCGGTATTGACGATTTCAAAGCCCGCCGGCAAAAAGTCCTCCACCACCACAAACGTGCGCGACGCCGCGGAAGAGACCTTTAGCGTCACTTGATAGCGTTGCCCGCTTTGCAAAGTGCTGGCGGGCTTGCCTTGCATATCGGTAATTTTGCGCGACAGGCTAAAGCCGCTGCTCACCGCTTGCGTATATTGCTGCGGCAAATACGTTTGCGAAAGTGTGTAATACACCGTGCCTTTGCCTTCTTTGCGCACTTGAACAGGCACGCGGTCCCCGGCGGCATACACGTTTTTAAACGGCCAGGCAGTTTCTTGCGCGCGCAAGCTGCGGCCTTCAAAATCCGCGGTAAATGCGTTTTTGTGATTTAAAGAAACAAGCGCACGGAAGTCCGGCACGGACGCTTCCTGACGGGTATAATACGCGCGCAACGCACTAAATACGGCGGCATTGGAATGGGTATCGTTCCAATGACCTTGCGCATTTAACTGGTCAACAAGCCAGCGCACCACTTGATACGGCTGCGGCAAATAATCCCCCGCTTGCAAGAGCGCGCGCAAGACAAGCGCGGTAGCTTGCACGTCGTTTTCGTGCAGCCAGGGTTGGCATTGCGTTTGCGCAAAATGCAAGGTTTGATCGCCGTATTGCGCGTGGTTAAGTAATGCTTGCGCCAATGTTTTTTGAACATCTGCGCCCTTGCCCATTGCTTGCGCCGCCAGCAATAAATACGCTTGCGCTGACGTGCTTAAACTATTGCGCTGCGTATAAAGATTGTTAAACTGGCCGTCCATTTTTTCTCCATACAAAGACAGCACATACACCGCATAGGCACGCATGGTGCGCTGCTCTGTGACGGAATAACTGTATGCTTGCGCCAATTTATCGGCAAATACGCCTTTGAGCCATTTGACCGCTTGCTTGAGCACACTATCCGGCACAGAATAGCCCGCTTGTTTGGCGCGGTATGCCGTTTCCAGCGTATATGCCGTCACATAGGCATCCGGCAATAGTCCCGGCCAATATGACAGCCCGCCCGACGAGGTTTGGTACGAGCCAATCTCTTGCAAGATTTCACGCGCTTGGGCTTGATAGGTTTTGCTATCGCCCAGGTCAAAATCCCGCACCAGCTCGCTCCCTTCAATCACCGGTATAATTTTGGACATTTTTTGCTCTAAACAATCATACGGATACGTCAGCAAATATAGCATGCTGCCGCGCAAATTCAGTAGTGCCGTAGAAGCCAAAGAAAGCTTTACCTGATTGTCTGCCTCTGCCTTGGCACTGGCCGGTTTCTCCAATACTTGCGCTTGTTCTGCGTCGGTGGCGGAGTACAAGGCCAGCGTTTGCGGCTTTTCAATATTCATCACTTCTAACTTGGTTTGTACGCCGTCCGTATCTTTGGCACCTTTAGCGGTAAAGGCCACTTGCGCTGCACCTGTAGCGGTAGCTTCACACGGCCAGGAAACTTCTCCGGCTTGGCCTTTAGCTACTTGTATTTCTTGGGCACCGCCTGTTAATTTCAGCGCGCCCGTGGCTGTGGCTGATACAGTAATGAGGCCCTTTTCATCTTCGTAATTATACACCACCGCGCCGCAGCGGAACTGATCCCCTTGGCGGGCAAAACGCGGCATATTGGCCGTAATCATCAGCGGTTTAGACACTTTGATAGTGGCCTCAGCTGCGCCAAATTCCTGCACGGTAGCCGCCACCGCCATAATGCGGAAGGTGGTTAAATTGTCCGGCAGCTTAAATTTCACGTCGGCGCGGCCTTTGTTGTCAGTCTGTACTGTCGCATTAAAATACGGCGTAAATTCAAAGCGGCTGCGCAAATCCACCCCGCCTAATTTATTTGGAAATCCGCCGCCACCGCCGCGGTTTTCCCCTTTCTCACCGAAGTTGCGCTGACCAATCAGGAACGGATGATTGTCAGCCGTATGCACAGCCAGCGGGAACGGCGCATAAAAGATACCCATGATATTAGGCAATTTATAAGCGGTTAAATTCAGCACGCCCTCATCTACCGCCATGACGGTTACTTCCGCCGGCACCGCTTTGCCTTGCAGCGAAGTAGAAAGCTTTACGCTGACTTCTTCGCCGGGGCGATAATTTTCCCGCGCGGGTTTAACTGTAGTTTGAATTTCGCGCTCTTGCTGCGAAATAGTCAGCTGCGCATAGCCCAGCTTGGCTTGCGGCTTGGCTAAATCCAGGCCTTCTTCGTCATAAGCCGGTTGGGCCGCGCGACCGCGCACCAACATCACGCTGACATAAACATTGGGCACATAGGCGTCTTTTATGGGTACATCAATGTAGCCCGCGCCCGACGGTACTGTGGTCACCCAACTGTCCAACACACCGCTGCGCTCCACCGTAACAAGCGCGGTGGCCTGCTCGTACGGACTTTGTACCAAAATGCGCGCACTCTCGCCGGGTTGGTAGAGGTCCTTGTCTTGTTTTAAAATCAAGATATCGTCGTCATTTTGTTTCCAGTACGCTTTACCCTTTCCATAAACCATCACTTCAAAGCCACCGCGTACGCTGCGCCCTTGGGCATCTTTAGCCGTCAAAATAATTTGATAATTGCCCGGCTGCTGCGGCACAAAATTAAACTTGTAGCCGGTTTGCTCCACGGTAAAATGCTGCGTGGCAATGTCTTTTATATTGCGCTGGCTGACCCACTCCAAGCGTCCCGCTAGGCCGTTTTTACGAATAGAATAATATTCTTCTTTTTGGATTTTGGCCTCCACTTCTACTGGGCCAAAAGCCTGTCCGTTTACGTCCACCGCAGCGATATCGGCTTGCACCTTATCGCCCAGTTCCGCGGCCCAACGCTCCATATAGGCGCCCAAATAAAAGTCCGCCGGATTGACAGTTACATGTGTGCGGGCAAATAATTGCTGCCCGGTGGGAGCTTGCACGCCCACTTCGGTATAAATCCCCTGGCGGCGGCTTACCTTGGGTAAATTCACCGCAAAATTGATTTTGCCTTGCGCGTCTAATTCTGCAGACGATTCCGTTAAAAGGCCGTCCTCTCTTGGCTCTTGCTCATACAAGAAATACGGCGAGAAAATGTAATCCGGATAATCTTTGGCTTCAAAATATTCTTCGCTGCGGCGCACGCTCCATTTGACCTTGCCGCCCGCCACAGGCGCCCCGAATAAATAGTCCGCTGATGCGGTAAATTCTGCTTTTTGACCGCTTAAATAGTTGGGCTGCAGACTGCGCACATGCACGTCAAAATCAGCCTGTTTAACAGCCTCTACGCGGAAAGAATAAAGCGTGTCTGCCTCGTCGCTGGCTTGGTCCGGCACAAAGTGCAGCTGCCAAGAGCCTGTCGGCGCGTCCTTAGGCAAGGCAATCTCGCCCGAGAAAGCCCCCGTCTGCGCGCGGTATGTAATATTTTGTGTGGTCACTTCATCTCCGCGCGAATTAAATACTTTTAAGGTGCCTTTGGTAAAGCTGGGCAAGGTCCACGCGCCGTTTTTCATTTGCCGCGTGATGCCCTTAAAATACAGCGTTTCGCCCGGGCGGTAAATGCCGCGGTCCGTAAACAGGGCTGTTTTAATATCGTCCCGGTCATTATCAAATTGATAATTGTAATTTAAGTTAAAACGCCAGGCTTCCATGCCGTCGTTCCACTCGCTGGACACAACAGCATCTCCCCCCGCGCTGCTGACAAAAGCATACAGCACCGGGCGGCTCCATTTATTGCGCCGGTAGGGTTGCAACTGCGCCACCCCCGGAGCTTTGGCCAGGCCGTCTGCGTCCGTGCTGCCGGACCACAAGGTGTGGTTAGCTTCGTCGCGCAGTTCTACATTTAAATTAGCTTGCGGCTCCCCGGTTTGCAAAGACGTCACCCAAATAAGCGAATTTTCTGCCGAGGCTTTAAACGTCACGCCTAAATCCGTGATATTGTCTAGCGCGCCCACCCAGCAATATCCGTCTTTTTGATATTTGCTCGGCACACGCACCTGGGAATAAATTACGCTGTCGTGCGCGGTAGGATTAAATTTCTTTAAATCCAAATACGTTTTTTTGGTTTGGTCCGGCGTAATAGAGAACGGATACTCGCCGGAGAACTGCACCCGGGCGGCATCTATTTCGGCCTGTTGGCAATAGTTGATATTTTTGGTATAAAACGGAATAAAACTCTCTTTGCCAAAACGCGCGGCGACCACGTCCAATGCTTTTTCATTGAGCACATCAATCGGGTGGCGCAGCGGCAAGTAACTTTCCAGCACGCCGGTACCGCCTTTAAATACTACCGCCGGGCAATAGCCGTTATTGCTGACGTGAAATACTTTTTCTTGGCCTAATTTTTGCCCGTAAATATCCGTCAAATCTTTATCAATAGTTACCGTGACGGCCTTTTTCGGGTCCAGGCGCAAAAAGGCCAGCGGCATTTCAAAATACCCGGTACCCGGTGCTAAATTGGGATAGGGCCGTGCGTCATTGTCTTCGTCCGTGTCGCCGCCGTTTTGGTCCTCGCGCGGTACAAAACGCTGATAGCCCAGCGTCTGTGCTTCCTGTTCAGTCACTTCTGCCAAAGCAGAGGCCGGATAGACGCTGATATGTTTCATCAGCTCCTGCAAACGCACGGGCGAGGTAAAATCAATATACGCGTCAAACGGTAAGCAGCCCGACGTATTACCGCCGACCATTTCCAGTTTCGGATAGGTATAGAAAAGAGAGCTAAACGCTTGCTGCAGCCCCAAAGGTCCTTCTTGACCGCGCAGCTGCGCAGACAGCTTGACTGTTACGCGCGCAGCAGGCGGCAAGTCCGCTTGCGGAACAAGCACAAAGATGTGATCGCGCTGCATATACTCGTACCGGTTTTTATATTCTTCATCTGTCAGCCCGCGCACGGAAACAGGCACCGTCCCCGTCGTACTGGTAGGGATATTTTGCTGTAAAACAAAGGCTTTCAAACGCTCCCACCAGCTCAGCTGCGGCACTTGCGCAATTTCGTACGAAAGCTGCGCGGCTTGCTGGGCCGAGGCCAAATCTACCGGTTGGGAAAGCGTCACAAAAATAAGCGAACGCACATCAATCCATTGTTCCTGGTCGGTGGGGATAATGCCCTCTACCGCCGGGCGGGATGTGACAAAACGAAAGGTATACTCTTCCCCCAACGCTTGTTTGGACACTTGGGACGTAAATGTACCGGGCAGCGTCACGGTGTATTGCGTGGCAGTTGCCCAGGCGGCTTCCGGCTCAAATTCCAAGGTTTGCGTACCCGCAAAACGGCAGGTACCTTTGACGGCGGGAGTAATATGCAGCGGGCAATCCTTGGCAGCAAAGGCATTATTTTCAGACAAAGCCGCCACCGGCTGATTAAAGGTTACGCTGACCGCGCCACGATTAGCGGCGCCTTCGCCTTGCGGCGTGGCGGAAACGACTTTTAGGTCCGCCGCTTGCAGACCGACATATAAAAAGGTAAAAAGACACATCAAAAGCATTTTGTTACGCATATATACTCCTTGTATATGGATATATGTATATTTTACCTTTTTAAGTATGCGCGTGCGCGTACGAAACAGGAGTATCTTTACACCAGTCTTTACGGACACCCACGCTCGTTGGCGCGGCTATCTGTCGTTTATAAAATAGATGTCATCCCCGAGTGTCTCTGTCGGGGATCTCCCGCTTACTTGGCTGTTTATAAATAAGGTTTTCCTTTATTTAATACACCACAATCAGCGGAAGATTCTCAACTACAACCTTGAGAATGACACTTATTGACATCTTTTTTGAGTAAGCCCCTCACCTGCCCTGCGGGCACCCTCTCCCTCACTGGGCGAGCGAAAGGCGCGGCGCGGCGCAACTACCCGCCGTTTATAAAATAGATGTCATCCCCGAAATTTGTAATCGGGGATCTCATCCGCTTTGTTTTTTCTAAGGCTGAGATTCCCGATAAAGACACTCGGGAATGGTTCTTATTGATATCTTTTTTGCGGCATCCCCTCACCCCCTGCGGGCACCCTCTCCCACACAGGGCGAGGGAAAGGCGCGGCGCGCGGGGTTTTCAAGTACAGAAAAAACCCCGCCCGAAGGCGGGGTTTTAATTATTCAGAGAATAATTAGAAGTTGATCAACATGCCGAGTTGCCATTTATAGTTGTCTTTGTTAAAGGCTTCTTTATAGGTAACACCAGGGAAAAAGTCATCATTACCATACTTGGCATAACCTAAACCGGCAAATAATTGCACATATTCATTGTG
>CAJOLM010000049.1:0-11169 GCA_905235355.1 uncultured Elusimicrobiales bacterium | reverse complement strand
TGATGACCATAGCGGTCTTGGAAGGCATAGCCGTCCAAAGCGAAGGTCCATTTTTCAAACGGGTTGAAATCTAAACCCAAGTTGAACATGCGGATACCTTCATCAGAGTAGTCTCCGATTTGACCAGCCAACGGGTGACCGATTAACAAGCCCGGGGTATAGTTACCGAAGGCATAGAAGTTTTCATGTTCGTACAAGAAAGCACCGCGCACGGCAAATTCGTTGATGTCAATTTTGGCATCAGCTTTCAACATATAGCCGGTATCTGCACCTTCTTTAATCAAGCGGTGACCGGAGAAATTGCGGGCATATTCCACGCTTACCAAAGCAGCTTCCGGGTTGAAGGCCAATTTGGCGCCATAGAAACCAGAGTGCTGAGCATCATCTATATCCAAGCGGAAATCATAGATATAGGCTTGCAATTTCAACAGGTCAGTGATGTTCATGCGGAAATCAGCACCGTAGAAATCACCGTTGTAGTTCGGCAATACGGAGATGTTACCCAAGTTCAATTTGCCGGCGATTAAGGTCAAAGCCTTTACATCATCAGCATAGGTCAGTTTAGCTGCGTCTACAGACGGAGCATAACCAAACGCTTCAGCGTTGTAGTGGTTCGGACCAAAATACATTACGGCGCTGTCTTCATCACCGTAGAATTGGCGGCCGATGGTGGCTTCAAAACAATCAAACAGATTAGACAATACCACGTTGGCATTGGCTACTTCAACTCTGTTTTCATACCCATTGATTGTATCACCATGTACATCACCGTCCCAGTTGGTGTTGTATTGGAACAATACATTGGCGGTCACATCTTCTACCAAGTTGGCAGACAAACCAGCCAATACACGGGTATTGACATCTTTGTTGTACACATCTTTACCGTGGTTCACACCAGAGGTGATCGTTTCAATCTCACCGATGAGGTTTACGTCTTTCAATACGTCAGCGGTTGCAGGCCACGCCAAAGTCATGACGAGCAACAGGCCTAGTAGTTTCTTCATGCAGTACTTCCTCCTTAATTTGTGTTTACTACTACTACCCTTTTATTAAATCTAATTAAAAATAACTTTGCAAGCCTTTTTCAAAAAAGGTATTGACAAGCCACTACAAATACTGCTATCCTTATGCGGTTTCCGCTGTCGCTTGCAGGCAAGGCCATAAATTCCTATACTCTATATATAAGGAGAAGCTATGAAAAAAGGATTTACCCTCATTGAACTACTGGTCGTAATCTTGATGATTGGTATTTTGGCTGGTATGGCTATGCCTATTTACAACCGTGCGGTACGGCGTTCTGAAATGGTAGAAGGCCTGACCAATGGCAAAACGATTTGGGAATCTGCCGTACGATACCACTCCGTAAACAGCGAGTGGCCCACCTCTTTTGACCAATTGGATGCAGGGTTTATTGGCGCAGAAGTAACGAATAATACCTTTGACGACGGTAATTTTATTTATACTTTGGTAAATAACGAAACTCCCGGTTACGTAGCGGCCCAAAGCACCAAAGGGGACTACACCATCAAATTTATGTATCCGACTGTTAATTCTAGCGGGGTGTTTGCGCCGATTGCCTGCTGCCCCGGGGAATCTACCGATGCCCAATGGCTATGCAATAATATGGGCATCATTAGCAGTACAACCGGTATGCCCGCCGGCTGCACAGAAATCAAAGGATAGGATTTATTCTACACACAAAAGTCCCGCTGCCAGGCGGGACTTTTTATTTACGGTGTTTTTTGCGTTTGTGAAAAGCAGCTGCGCGCGGCTTGGGCGGGCGGTAAAAAGATTTTTTTGCTTTCTTTCCCCCCACTTTGACTACCCGAAAGCCCAGCGTTTCCGATAGGGCCGCCGGAGCGTGCGCGGAAGCGGCAGGTTTAACAGGCTTTATAGGTTTAACAGGTTTGGGCGGATTAGCACGCCCAGTAGAGGGCTGCTTCTCCTGATTAATAGCGGCAATGCCGCCGGATTTGTCCGCCGGAAAGCGGCGCGGGGCCGCAGCAGACACACTCGGGCGGCTGCTTTTTTTACCGCCCTGCTCCGGGATAAATTTTGGTTTAGGCAAGGGGCGGCTCGTTTTAGTCAGCTCCGTCACTTTTCCCAAATGACACGCGCGGCAAATATCCTTCCACTTACTGTCATCTTCCGCCAATATAAAGGAAAGCGCTGTTCCCACGCTGCCCGCGCGCCCGGTGCGCCCAATGCGGTGTATGTAATCCTCCGGGCATTGGGGCAAATCATAATTAATCACGCAGCTCATGCCGTCCACGTCCAGCCCGCGTGCAGCCACGTCCGTAGCCACCAGCACCGGCACGCTGCCCGCGCGGAAAAATTCCATCACTTGGCGGCGGCGGTTTTGTCGCAAATCCCCATGCAAAGCATTGGCTTTCACGCCGTATTGTTTGAGCTGCTTGGCTAGTTTATCAGCCAAGTGTTTGCTTTTTACAAAAATTAAAATCTGCCCGCGGCGGTTTCCCAGCTCTACCAGCAGTTGCGCCAGGCGCTCACGCGTGCCCAGGCGGATTATTTGCTGCACCACCAAGTCTATGGGCCGCGTCACAGAGCCGATTTGCACGCGCACCGGGTCTATCAAAAGTCCGCCCGCAAGCTGCTCAATTTCCGGCGGCAAAGTAGCAGAAAATAAAAGCGTTTGGCGCGGGCTAGGCAAGGCAGCGCAAATTTTGCGCACGTCCGGGATAAAGCCCATATCCAGCATGCGGTCCGCCTCGTCCAAAACAAAAAAGGCAATATTTTTAAGATTAATGCTCTTGTGCAAAATGTGGTCAATAATGCGCCCCGGCGTGCCGATAATCACGCGCGGTTTGCGGCGCAAAAGGGCATATTGTTTGTGTATGTTTTCCCCACCGATAATCAGCGCAGATTTCAAATCCGGCTCCTGCGGCAGCAGCGAAAGCAGGGCCGCTTGTATCTGCTGCGCCAGTTCACGCGTGGGCGATAAAATCAGCGCAGCCGTTTCTTCCCGTGTGCGCAACTGGGTAATCAGCGGCAAAAGAAACGCGAAGGTTTTTCCCGTTCCGGTTTGCGCGGTGGCTAATATGTCGCGCCCTTTTAAGGCAGGCGGCAGGGCAGACTGTTGCACCTGTGTCGGCGTGGAAATTCCCAGACGGGAAAGTGCGGCTTGTAACGCTGCGGGCAAGACATCAAAAGCACTCATGCGTCTGCCTCCTTGCCGGCTAAAATATCCTCGCATTGCTGGTTCAAAAACAGCCAGCGCTCCTCCGCGTTTGAAATTTGGTCGCCCAGCAAAGCCAGTTCATTGTCTGCATCATAGCGTTGCAAAAGGGCATTTTCCAGCTCGTGTTTGCGGTGATTTAATTTCTCTAATTTTTTGTCCAGCTCGCGGATTTCTTTTTTCAGCGGAGCCAGTTCCGCGCGGCGCTGCGCGGCGTTTTTACGACGGGTTTCAGCAGAATTTTCTTTGTCACTGGCACCGCCGCCTTTGTCATTTTTCTTAAGCAAACTGGCTTTGTAATCTTCTAAATCCCCGCGGTAAATCTGGCACGTGCCGCCTTTGACAAGCCACAACGTGTCGCATGCCATTTCAATGACGTGCAGGTCATGCGTAATCAGCACCACCGCGCCTTCATAATGATTAAGCGCTTCCAGCAGTGCCTGGCGCGAAAGAATATCCAGGTGGTTGGTCGGCTCGTCTAAAATCAGCAAATTGGGCGCGTCTTTGGTAATCAGCGCAAGCAGCAGACGGCTCTTTTCTCCGCCGGAGAGCTTGCCGATAAGCGTGTCGGACTTGGATTTATTTAGGCCAAACGCTCCCAGCTGCGCGCGGATTTGCGTTTCGCTGCTGCCCGGCGGCATCAGCCCGGCCAACATTTCAAACGGAGTCTTTTCCACGTCTAGTTCTTCCGTCTGATGCTGCGAAAAATAGGCAATTTTAATTTTCTTGGCAATGGTCATGCGCCCGCTCATCAGCAGCAAGCGGTGCGATAACACTTTGGCTAGGGTAGATTTACCGTTTCCATTGGCTCCCAAAAGGGCGATGCGGTCGTCCGGCTCAATGCGCAGCGTCAAATTTTGCAGCACCGGTTTGTCATCATATCCCGCCACGGCATCTTCTAATGTAATCAGCGCTTGCGTCAGCGGGCTTGGCGAAGGAAACTGAAAATGCACTTCCGGGTCTTTAATCACGGCGGGCGGCTCGCCCAATTTTTCTATCATTTTAATACGGCTCTGCGCTTGTTTGGCTTTGCTGGCTTTATAGCGAAAGCGGTCCACAAAACTTTGCAAATGCGCCACCACCCGCTCATGTTTGGCAGCTGCCAAACGCGCGCCTTCCTGCTCGGCCTCGCGCGTGCGCTCATAAGTATCGTAATTGCCATTATATACCTTTAATTGTGCCTGCTCCACATGCACAATTTTATCGCACAAGCGGTTTAAAATGTGGCGGTCATGGCTGATGAGCAGCACGGTTTTATCCGTCTTAGCCAGATAATTTTCCAGCCAGGTGGCGGTTTCTAAATCCAGGTGGTTGGTCGGCTCATCTAGCAGCAAACAATTACTGGGTGCATATAAGGTAGCCGCTAAATTGGCGCGCACCTGCCACCCACCGGAAAATTCTTTTAGCGGACGCTCAAAATCTTCATTTACAAATCCAAGCCCGCTTAAAATGGCACTGGCGCGCGCCTGGGCAGAGTGCACGCCCAAGGTGTCCAAACGGTCATAAATTTCCGCCAGTTTTTCCCCGGATAAATCTTGCGTGAGTTTCTGCTGAAGGCGCGTCATTTCCTGGTCTGCTTCCAACACATATTGCAATAGTTTTTTAGACGGGTCTTTGATGTCCTGCGCCACGGACACAATGTGCGTATCGCGTGAGATTTCTATTTTCCCGCCGTCGGGAAACAAATCGCCCGTAATCAGTTTAAACAGCGTAGATTTACCGCAACCGTTTAGCCCGACCACACCCATTTTGACCCCGTCGGACACAAGCAAATTCGCCCCTTCAAACAGGGTGCGCAAGCCAAAATGAAACGATAAATCCTTAATCTCTATCATATATATATTATATGAAATTAACCGCTTATTCCGTCTGATTTCAGGCGAAAGCACGCGTCCTGCAAATTTGCTAGAATAACAAACAATATGGAAGGCGAACACTTTTTAGCACTGGATTTTGGCAGCGGGCAAATTGCCGCTACGTTGGCTATCTACGACGAGCGCACCAACACTTGCCGCGTCCGCTACAGCACGCGCGTGCAGTGTCCGTCTGTCAGTGCCTGCTACATTTTGGATTTTAACCGCACCGTTAACACCTTGGCTCATTTGTTGGAAGATGTAGGACAATATACGGATGAAGTACCCACGGTGGTGGTCGGATTGCGCGGCGATTTTTTAAGCTTTCGCCGGGCGGGCGGATTTTTAAGCATCACGCGCGATAATCACGTCATTACAGAGCGCGACGTCCGTGCCGTGCTGGACAGCTCTATCCCCCCCAATTTAGGCGATACATTAGAAGTAGTGGACCTGTTGCCCCAATGCTTTACAATAGACGGTAAAACCGGGCTACAAAACCCCATTGGTCTGACGGCGCGCTGCTTGGAAGCGGAAACCTTTGTGTCTGCCGGGCCTAAAACCCATTTGCAAAATATAAACCGTGTGCTGGAAGCCGTCGGCTATGAAGAATTTGAAGCCGTCCCCACCATTTTAGCCTTGTGCGATACGTTGCTCAAGCCCGAAGAAAAAAAGACGGGTGTATTGCTGCTGGATATCGGCCAGCAAAACTGCTCGGCTGCTTTATATCATAAAGGTATGCTGGAAGCTGCCTGGGAAAACCCCATAGGGGCTGACATGATTGCCCAAGAAGTAGCCGATATGTTGCAAAACGAACTGAAAGATGCACAAAAAGTGCTGCAAGAATATACTTATGGCGACGATGAAATTATGGACGATATGCTGGACGAAGCCGCCGAAAAATTATTGCGCGCTTTGCACAAAGAGTGGGTGCAAACATTAAGCTATGTAAAATATCCACCCGCGCAACTGGTACTCACAGGCGGCGGCGCAAGTACCGCTATTAAAAATGCCGCTAAACGTGTGCTGGGCGTGCGGCGTACCCGCACGGCCACGCATGACCACCTCAGCGCAGACACTACCGAAGATTTAGCCGCTTCTTATACCTCTGCTTTATCCTTGGCTCTTTACTCCCAACGCCACGGCGGACACACCCGCCAAAGCACCGCGCCTGAACGCGGCATTCAAGGTTTTTTCAATAAGATGCTGGCCAAAATTGGCCTTAATTAGGCAGCTTTTCTCCATTTATTTGCACTCTCCAACTAAAAAACATATAATAGAGTGGTAGTCTTACCATTAAACTTAGGAGAAATACACAATGAAAAAGATGTTATTTGTTGCTGTACTGCTCTTGGGCTTGTTCTGCAAATGGCCGACCTCCGTGTTTGCCGCCGACAGCTCTTGGCTGAAACTTTCCCTGTGGGGCGATATTGCTGCAGCTGCTTCCCACAATAACCTAAACTATGTGCACGGTTTAGACTTAGGTATCGGTTCTACCACTGACCACATCTGCGGTGTGCAGTTAGATCTCGCTTATTCTAGAGTGAACAATGAGTTCTATGGTGTGCAAACCTCTTGGATTTATGCCAGCGCGCCGGAATTTAGCGGTGTGCAAAGTTCTTTAATTGATGTAGCCGACCAATTTACCGGTGTGCAATGGGGTGGTTTGAACCTTGCTAACCGTGATTTTACCGGTGTACAACTTGGTTTCGTCAACGTGGATCTTAACGACTTCACGGGCGTCCAATTCAGCTTTGTCAACTATACCGAAAAATTCACCGGTGTACAAGCTGGTTTTGTCAACGTAGCCAAAGATGTCAACGGCTTACAGTTAGGCCTTGTTAACTATACCGAAAACGTATACGGTTTGCAAATCGGTTTAGTCAACGTAGCTACCAAGAACTGGCTGCCTGCGATGATCATCGTCAACGGACGCTTCTAATTTTAGCAGCATCTGAACGCGCTCCTTTACGGGGGCGCGTTTTTTTTGTATAATAAAGGTAAGCTTCACACTGGCGGGGCGCAACTCGGTTGCAAATCAAAGCCCTTCCCTTGAGAAGCCCGGGCACAGGCCGCCGGGAAATCTTTTCCTAATTTTGGCTGACTGCCTCACAAGGAGAGTAAAATGAGTAATGTATCCATGAAGTCCATGTTGGAAGCGGGCGTGCACTTTGGGCACCAAACATCCCGCTGGAATCCCAAAATGAGCCGCTATATCTTCGGCGAACGCAACGGGGTTCATATCTTAGACCTGCAAAAAACTGCCAAAGAATTAAAGAAAGCCTGCGCTTTTGTAAAAGAAGAATCCAAAAAAGGTTCCAAATTTTTATTTGTTGGTACCAAGAAACAAGCCCAAGAAGCCATTGCGGCGGAAGCTGCTCGCTGCGGTGCTTTCTGCATCCATGAAAAATGGTTGGGCGGTACGCTGACCAACTTCCAAACTGTCAAAAAATCTATTGAGCGCATGAACGAGCTGGAAAAATGGGAAGGCTCCGGCGTATTTAAAGCCATTTCCAAAAAAGAAGCCAGCCGCTTGACCAAAGAATTAAACCGTTTGCAAAAATTATTAGGCGGCATCCGCGATATGAAAGTATTGCCCGATGTAGTCTTTGTCATTGACCCGGTTGATACCGCCGGTGCCGTGCGCGAAAGCCGCGTGCTGGGCATCCCTGTGGTCGCCGTATGCGATACCAACTCTGACCCGGATTTGATTGATGTACCTGTGCCGGGTAATGACGACGCTGCCCGCTCTATCAAATTGTTCTGCGGTGCAATTGCTGATGCCGTATTAGAAGGCCGCGCCGAAGTAGAAGCTGCCAAACAACCGGCTGAAGCTGCCGCTGCGGAAGAAGGCGAAAAAGCCCCGCTCAATCCGGCCATGGCCAATGCTTTTGAAAGTGCTATGCTCGCCAGCGAACAAGAAGAACATGATGCCGCTGCCGAAGCCCAAGCCCAACACGAAGCCGCTGCCAAATTAAAAGTAGCCGCCGAAACGAAGGCCGAGAAAAAGGTTGCCGAGGCCGTTTCCAAAGCCAATACCGAAGTAGCCAAGGCGCACGAAAAAGCCGAAGCGGACGATAAGAAAGCGGCTAAAAAACCGGCTGCCAAAAAAGCAACCACCGTCAAGAAAACGGTAAAAGCTGCCAAAGAAGAAGCCGCCGAAGAACCCAAAGCAGCCAAAAAAACCGCTGCTAAAAAAACCACCGCTGCCAAAAAACCGGCCGCCAAAAAGACGACCAAAAAAGCAGCTGAAGAAGCCAAATAATTTTTTGGGTACTGGGGGCCGCCCCGCGCGGCCTTCAGCAAAAATTTAGGAGAAAATATGTCCTTAGCTGAAGATATTAAAACATTACGTGAAAAAACAGGCGCTGGCCTGATGGCTTGCAAAAAAGCCCTGGAAGAAAACAATAATGACATGGAACAAGCCATTGTCTATCTGCGCAAAAAAGGCTTGGCCGATTTAGCCAAACGCGCCGACCGTGCCACCAAAGAAGGCCGCGTTTCCGTCAAAACTGACGGCAAACATTTCGCTATGGCCTACTTGGGTTGCGAAACGGACTTCGTGGCCAAAACGCCGGACTTTATCGGCTTGGCTGATGATATCGCCGATTACGTTTTGAAACACCCGGAAGTAAAAGATTACACCGCCGATGAAACCATTAAGGCAATGATCGTGGAAAAAGCGCCGAAATTCGGCGAGAACACCACCTTCAAAGGTGCCTATAACTGGACCGCTGCCGACGGCAACGTCATTGCTTCCTATGTGCACTCTGACAATAAAAAAGCTTCTTTATTAGAGCTTGCCACCAACGGTGCTGATGCCGCCAAAGCCACGGAAATTGCCCGCGGGCTGGCGATGCACACCGTCGGTATGCAGAGCATGTGGGTAGATGCCAAAGATATTCCGGAAGCTGATAAAGAAAAAGAGCTGGACATTTATCGCACCCAGGCCAAAAACGAAGGCAAATCTGACGATATGATTGCCAAGATGTTGCCGGGCAAACTCAAAAAGTTCGCCAAAGAAACCTGCCTGTTGGAACAGCCGACCATTAAAGACAACAAGAAAACCGTTGCCGATTACCTGGCCGAAGAATCCAAAGCTTTAGGCGGAGAATTAAAAGTGGTACGTTTTGTACGCTTCTAATTTACAGCCCCTCGCAAGAGGGGCTTTTTTCTGCCCTGTTTTACCAAGACAGCGCAGGAGAAAGCCTGCTATTGCGTATAGTAGTGTCAATTTTGCTACAATGAAGAAAATACTAGGAGATATCCCATGGCTAAAAAATCTTGCAAAAAACGAATTTTACTTAAACTGTCCGGCGAGGCTTTGAGCAAAGACGGACACCGCGGCGTAAGCGCCACTTCCTTAAAAGCAATCGCGCAAGAAATTGCACAAATGTATAAAGAAACCGGCTGCCAACTGGCTATCGTCATTGGCGGCGGCAATATTTGGCGCGGCGTGCGCGACGGCGGCGGCGTGATTGACCGCGTCAATTCCGATGGCATGGGTATGCTCGCTACCGTTATTAATGCTATCGCGCTGCAATCTGCCCTGGAAGAAACCGGCGTGCCGACCCGCGTGCAGACCTCTGTCAATATTTATCAAATGGCGGAACCTTTTGTGCGCCGCCGCGCGCTGCGCCACCTGGAAAAAGGCCGCATTGTCATTTTTGCAGGCGGTACCGGAAACCCGTATTTTACGACGGACAGTGCCGCTGCTTTGCGCGCCTCTGAAATCGGTGCTGATGTGCTTTTAAAAGCTACGCAAGTGGACGGCGTGTATGACAGCGACCCCAAGAAAAATCCAAAAGCCAAACGCATTAAAAAGATTTCTTATAAAGAAGCCATTGAAAAACGCTTGCAATTTATGGACACCGCCGCGCTAGCTATCTGCATGGAGAATCAGGTGCCTGTGCAAGTGTTTAACCTGCACAAAAAAGGAAATATCAAGCGCGCCGTTTGCGGCCAGGATATCGGCACGCTGATTTATTAATTGCTATAATAAAGTATCCCACTACTAGAGGAAATTATGGAAGGAATTAACGAATTTATTAACAAAGGTAAAACCGAAATGACCGAACACGTGGCCAAACTGCAAAAAGATTTATCCACTATCCGCACCGGACGCGCCAGTGCGCAACTGCTGGAAAATGTCCGCGTAGATTATTATGGTACGCCGACGCCGATTAAACAAATGGCGCTCATCAATGTATTAGATGCCAAAACTCTGGAAATCCAGCCCTGGGACATTTCTTCTTTAAACGAAATTGACAAAGCCTTGCAAAAGGCAGACCTCGGCGCCAGCCCGGTCAACGACGGAAAAGTGATCCGCATTACCTTGCCGTCTATGACCGAAGACCGCCGCAAAATGCTGGCCAAAAACATTTCCAAAATGAGCGAAGACTTTAAAGTAGCCGTGCGCAACAGTCGCCGCGATATTTTGGAAAAAGTGAAAAAGGCTCAAAAAGCCGGCGAAGTAACCGAAGATGACCTCAAACGCTACGAAGCCGACGTACAAAAAGCGACTGATGCCAATATCGCGCAAATTGACAAGCTGGTCGCCGAAAAAGAAGCCGAAATTATGAAGGTTTGATTTCCGCCCATTCTCCTTCCCCCGCGCTCTCTTTCCGGCGCGGGGTTCTTTATTGAAAAATATAGGCGCGGCTTACTGCTGGATCCCCAACAGCTACCCCAACCTTATCCCCTGTTATATTTTTACAAACTGTGTGCATATAATCTTTTTCGTACGCCTTATATACCCGGCACTCCCGGCGGCCAGGATAATAATTGGAACGTTGAAAATACGCAATGTGACCTAAAGTAGCCACGTCAGGATATATATTAACCGCACCACTCGACAAATCAATATGTGCAGAATAATTTGGATCTTCTGGGAAAGAAATATCCAACTTTGATAAGTCATCGGTATATTCACCATTTGCCATATAATAGATTTCTTCTGCACGGGCTATCCCGTCTCCTATTAACATCAATTGGGTGTAACGTGCTTTTTCCACGGCTACTTGATATTGCGGAAGCGCGATAGCGGACAGTATGCCGATAATGAGTACGACTACTAATAATTCAATAAGCGTAAACGCGCGCACGCTGTTATAAAATAAAGGA
>CAJOLM010000048.1 GCA_905235355.1 uncultured Elusimicrobiales bacterium | reverse complement strand
CTTATTTTAAGAGGATAAAAAGAGATTGTCTTAAATTGTTTCGGAAAACGTCGTCGGAATAGTCTCATATGTATTGAACCCTAACAGCCCTATTTTGCCGTCATAAAAACACAAAAAATACCCCCCGCTATCAACAGGGGGCCAGTTATTAAAGATACATTTTTTTACACACGCATATCACTTTGGTCTAGTTGGAAATATTGCTCTGTGTGCGTCCAATAATACCACAAACTGATTGCCGCCAGCACCAGCGTAAACACCGCCAAAAACATCAAAATATGCCCAATCAGCACGTCTTTTTCCAGCAGGCCCAAGGGCTGCAAAATATAATACCAATCGCCCTTCATGACGCCGGGGGCGTAATTGCTCATCATATCTGAAGACGTCAGCGGCAATTTCATTGCGCGCGCGTCTGCCGCATAAACACCCGCGCCATATAGTGTGGTACTGAGCCAATACAATAGCGGCGGCAATAAATACCGTCCGCCGTGATGCCCAAGCGCCACAAAACACAAGACAAGCGGAATCAGCGTTTCCATGAAGTTACCCGACGCATAGCACCACCACTCCCAGCCAAAACGGCACCAAATCCGGTGTGAAAATTCATGCGTTAAATAATTGGGCAAATAGACAAAGCGGTTGTTCAGCAAGGCTTGCATAAAATTACTATCCAGCTGCGCCGTCCCCCACCACACCAGCAGCGCAAACACCAGCAAGCCGATAAAGCTCCAGCGGAAATAAAAGCAGCTTTGTTTGTACGGGTCCAGCCAATGCAGTAGTTCCTTCATGGAAGTATTGTATCAAAAAACCCCGCACGCGGCGGGGTTTTGCTTATTTCGTCATTTTGGAAAAGCCGGGATAGAGTGCGTCGGTGAATTTATTAAATTCTGCCTCGCCGCCGCGTATCTTTAAATTAATAGATAGCACATACACCTTCTCTGTCAGGATATCGCGCCAGTTATCAGGAAATTTTACAAAGTCCTTAAACGTGGTAATCAGCGGCAAATCCCCGCGCGTTTCGGCAAAGGTACGCAAATTCGCTTCGGTATAGTGCTGGTGATCGGCAAAGCGCCACATTTGTTTGAGCTCCAACCCCAAATCCTTTAAAGTGTTTTCAAAGGTTTCCGGGTGACCCAAAGCACTAAAGCAGGCGACCTCACCTTTAATATCTGCTAAATCTACTTTTTGCGCGTTGCATACATCAAAGTAATATTCCGGCTTGTGTTCGCTTTCTACTATTTCCACCTGGTCATTATATTCGCGGATTTTGTCTTTGATGTCTTCCAGCTCGCGCTCGGTCACTTGATTACAATGCGTCAGCACAATAAAAGACGCCCGCTGCAGCGCGCTTAACGGCTCACGCAGATTGCCCAGCGGCAATAATTCCCCGCCGCCAAACGGATTTTTGGCATCAATGAGCACAATGTTTGCGTCACGTTTTAATTTGTGATGCTGCAAGCCGTCGTCTAGCAAAATGATTTGGCTGCGGAAACGCTTTAATGCTTCCGTGGCAGCCTTAGCGCGGTTGCGCCCAATGACCACCGGCACCTGATATTGCAGCAGGGCGCGGCTCATCATATACGGCTCGTCGCCGGCCAAACGCCAATCGGCATCCGGATTGTCATATAGGATAACGACATCATCTTTATTTTTTTGCTGGCGTTTGTATCCGCGGGAAACAATACTCACACGGATGCCCTCTTTGGCTAACGTAGTGGCAGCCAAAAGGACCGCGGTAGTTTTGCCGGTGCCTCCGACAGTAATATTACCCACGCACACCACCCGGGAATTGACGGATTGGGCAGTCAGCCACCCGTTTTTATAAGCGGCACGGTGTAAAAAACCCCCCAAGCCATAAAATTTGCTGGCCACTAAAAGTAAAAAACGTCCGGCCCAGTTCTGTTTTAGTTTATCGCGTAAAGTTGTAGAATTCATAGTCGCTCCCATAAATCAAGGGTCGCTATATTGTAGCATTTATTTTTCCTTTTTTAGCAACAGAATAAAACACGGCGGGACGTCCGGCTGAAAATTAGTATAATAAGGTATGCGTTTTAAGAAATCCCCTTCCTATTTTATTCAATACGTCGGGCTGAAAACAGCTTGCTTCGGCTTACGCTTGTTGCCTTACCGGGCTGCTTGTGCATTGGGGCGTTTTTGCACAGGAACCGCTGCCCATCTGATGAAAAAACGTTTTGAACGCAGCGTACGCGACATACAGCTTGCCTTCCCCGATAAATCTGCCGAAGAAGCGCGCGAGATTGCCCTAAAGTCCTGGCGAAATATGGGGCAAATTCTGGCGGAATTTGTACACCAATCTGCCATGACGCGCGAAGAATTTTTCCAAAAAGTAGAAGTGCGCGGCGGCGAAAAATTACTTCAACACCGCCGAACCAATAAAGGCGGCATCATTCACATTGGACACTTTACCAACTGGGAAGCTTTTGGCCTAGCTGCCGGGGCCATTGGGCTAGAGGCCAATGTCATGGCGCAGCGGGTGGACAATCCGTATGTGGACGAAGAAACAAACCGCTTGCGGCATCATTTCAGCGGTGTAACCGTGTATAGCAATCACGATGCACAACCCTTTTTTGCCACGATCCGTTTGCTGAGAAAAGGCCAATTTATTGGAATTCTCACCGATCAAAATGCCAGCTCCAGCGAAATTTTTCTGCACTTTTTAGGCCGTCCGGCGGCTATTTCGCCTATCACTGCACTGCTGGCTATCAAGCTGCAAATTCCTATTTTCCCCGTCGTTGTTACCCGGGAGCCAAACGGTCACCTCATCTGCACAGCAGAAGACCCGGTCATGCCCCCCACGGAATATAGCCAGGAAAATATACGTTTGTTTACCCGTCAGCTGACCGATATTTATGAACGCTGGATTAGACAAGCCCCGGAAAATTGGCTTTGGGCACATAACCGTTGGAAAAAAGAAAACGAAGGAAAACGCTGGTTTGCGGAGCATCCCGAATGTCAAATCAAATAAAAGCGGTCTTTTTTGACCGCGACGGCACGTTAATTCACGAAAAGCCCGGCACTTATTTATCGGACCCGGCTGCCGTACATCTCTATGCCCCGGTACCGCGGGCACTCACGCGCTTGGCTCAAGCAGGCTTTGTATTTTTTATTGTATCTAATCAATCCGGCATTGGCCGCGGCTATTTTACAGAAAAAGAAGTAAATAAAGTACACGCGCGCTTGCGCCAGCTGCTAAAACCCGTAGAGATCAAAGAAATTGTGTTCTGCCCGCACGCACCGGACCACGCGTGCCGCTGCCGCAAACCCGGCACGTTACTAGGCGAGCAGCTGATTAAAAAATATCACATTGACCCTGCCCGCTCCTTTATGGTGGGTGACAAAAAAGCAGACGTGCAATTCGGCCGCGGGCTTGGCTTGCGCTCGGTACTAATGACCACGGCCAATGGCAAAAATCATCTCAAAAAATATACGGATTTAAAGCCCGATTTTATCGCGCCCAATATGCAGGCAGCAGCCAGCTATATTCTGCGGGAGGACCGTGCACATGAATAAAGGCTGTTTATCTCTTATTGCACTAATCCTGCTCTCTGCGTGCCATTGCCCGTGCCGACAGGCTTCCCCCGCCGTGCAATCCCCGGCAGATACCGCCACTTTGGAAGAAACGACGCTGGCAGTTTCCGACGATAATGAATTGGATTTCTCCGAAATGGAAAATCAAACTGATAAGCCGCAAGCTGTTGCAGACACTATGCCAACCGCCGCTGCTGCCGCTGTTTCGGTTTCAGGAAACGACCAGCCGCTGTTTACTCCCGCGCCGGACCAAACCGTTTTTAAAGGCGAAACTCTTATCAGCACAGAGGGCCGCCTGTTAAATCCCTATGCCGAGCTGACGCCCAACGCGCAGGCCAAACAAACCGCGCCTTGGGCCTATGAGCAATTAAAATACGGGATATATTATTCCTTTATTAAAGTAGGCACGGCCTATATTCGCAACCGCGGCCTGGTAAATATCGGCGGACGCAGCGCGTATTTATTGCAGACCACGGCGTTTTCGGCAACAGTCATTGATGCCGTGTTTAAAGTGCGCGATATCAATCAATCCTGGCTGGATGCTACAGAATATTATTCTTATGGCTACGGGCAAAGCGTGCGCGAAGGAAATTACAAACGCGACGAGTGGCTGAAATTTGATTACGACGCGCACAAATACGTCGGACAAATTCAAAAGAAAGAAGCTCCCAAAAATATCTCCGGGCCGTTGGATATCCGGGTGCTAGATATATTAAGCGCGCTCTATTATGTGCGTAGCCAAAAATTGGAAATAGGCACGGATGTGGTGTTTGATATTGTGAACCGCGAAAAACAATATCCGCTCGTCGTAAAAGTACTCAAGAAAGAAAAGATAAAAACGCCCGCCGGAAAATTTGATTGTATTGTGGTAGAGCCGCAACTGCGCGGCGAAGGCATTTTTGTTTCCAAAGGCAAAAGCCTCAAGGTATGGCTTACAGACGACGAATATAAAATGCCAGTGCAAATGAAAGTGGAAGTATTTATCGGCTCTGTATCGGCACAGCTGCTGGAGTATAAAAGACAAGCCCCTGCAAATATTTTATAATGAACTAAAGAGGATTTATGAAAACAGTAACGACAAAAAGACTCAAAGAAATTTTACGCGCTTTCAAGGGCAAAGAGATGGTCGTGGTCGGCGACGTGATGCTGGACCATTTTATTAAAGGTTCTGTCTCCCGCATTTCGCCGGAAGCTCCGGTGCCAGTAGTGGCTGTCAATAAAGAATTTTTTGTGGCGGGCGGCGCTGGTAATGTGGCGGTCAATTTAGCTGCTTTGGGCGCTAAACCCACGCTGGTTTCCGTCGTCGGACGGGATATTGGCGGCGAAATGTTAAAAGATTTTTTACGCAAGCAAAATGTCAATATATCTGGCATTACCGAAGATTATGACCGCCCTACCACGCAGAAAATCCGCGTCATGGCCGAGCAGCAGCAAATTGTACGCTATGACCGCGAGAGTAAACAGACCGTCGCGCATGACGTGGCTGCGGAATGTATGAAAAACTTTTTGACCGCGCTGAAAACCGCCAAGGGCGTCATTTTATCCGACTATGGCAAGGGTATGCTTAGTGACCATAATATTAAAACCCTGGTCAGCGCGTGCCGCAAACGCAAAATCCCTGTGTGTGTGGACCCCAAGTTAGACAATTTCAAAAAGTACAAAAACATTACCTGTATGACGCCTAATACCAAAGAAGCCTGGGAAGGCGCAGGTTTGTCCCCCCAACCTGGCGAAGAAGCCATGGAAAAATTGGGTCAAAAGATTTTGAAAATGCTGCAGGCAGATTCTATTTTAATTACCCGCAGCGCTGACGGCATGAGTTTGTTTGAAAAAGGCAAAGCCAAGCCTGTTACCGTCAGAGCTACTGCCAAAGAAGTATTTGATGTAACCGGCGCGGGCGATACGGTCATCTCCGTATTTACCCTGGCGTTGGCGTGCGGTGCCAAACTACATGAGGCGGCGGTGCTGTCTAATTATGCAGCGGGCATTGTGGTCAGCAAATCGGGTACTGCTACCGTTACTCCGCAAGAAATTGAGAAGGTGCTTCCATGAGTGATATTTTAGTCGTTATTCCGGCCCGGTACGGTTCCTCACGCTTGCCGGGTAAAATGCTTAAATTACTGGCGGGAAAACCCGTTGTGATGCACGTGTATGAAGCGTGCAAAATGGCCAATGTGGGCGAAGTATTAATCGCTACTGAAAGCCAACTGGTGGTAGATGCCCTGGCCAAATTTGATGCCAAGGCCGTACTAACCAGCGAAGCGTGCCAAAGCGGCACGGACCGCGTGTACGAAGCTGCTAAAAACCGCCCCGAAAAAATCATCATTAACGTGCAAGGCGACGAGCCGTTTATCGCCCCTTCTACCGTACAGAAAATTGCCGAACTGTTGCAGGCAGATCCCACTTGCGATATTGCCTCTGCCGTCGCGCCTACATTAGATGACAAAAAAATTGACAATCCAAACTGCGTCAAGGCCGTTTTAAATAAAGACGGTAAAGCCCTTTATTTTTCGCGCTCACGCGTGCCCTATAAACGCGATATTACCGACGAGAATAAAAATATTCCGTACTGGCAGCATTGTGGTATTTACGGCTACCAGCGCAAGGCGTTGGAGCGCTTTGTCAGCTTGCCGCAAAGCCCGCTTGAAAAACTGGAAAAGTTAGAGCAATTGCGCGCGCTGGAGGACGGCATGACTCTTAAATGCGTGGTCATTGACAGCGCCGGACCCGCCATAGACACCGCGCAAGACTTGCAAGCGGCTGAAGAATATTTTAAACTGTAGTAAAGCGAGAACTCCCGCTCCGGCGGGAGTTCCCCTTTTTAGATAGATTTTTATTTTATTTTTAGGAGAAATGACATGAGTAAGTTTATCATTATTACAGGCGGCGTGGTCAGCTCCCTGGGTAAAGGGATTTCCGGCGCTAGCATTGGCAAGCTCTTGCAGCTGCACGGTTTAAAGGTCAATATGATTAAATGTGACCCGTATATTAATGTGGACCCGGGCACCATGTCCCCCTACCAGCACGGCGAAGTATTTGTGACTGTGGACGGAGCCGAGGCCGACCTGGATTTGGGCCACTACGAACGCTTTTTAGACGTGGAAATGACCAAAGGCAACACCAACACCGCTGGTAGCATTTATCAAACTGTTATTGAAAAAGAACGCCGCGGCGAATATTTGGGCGCGACGGTGCAGGTCATTCCGCATATTACCAATGAAATCAAAAAACGCTTTTGCGCGTTTGAAAAAGATTTTGATGTGTCTATTATTGAAATTGGCGGCACAGTGGGTGATATTGAGTCCTTGCCGTTTTTGGAAGCGGCACGCCAGTTAATTCAAGAGAAAGGCCCGCAAAATGTGATAAATGTGCACGTCACGCTGATCCCCTATATTGCGGTCGCACAAGAGCTAAAAACAAAGCCCTCGCAGCACTCTGTCAATAAACTGCGCGAACTGGGCATACAACCCAGTATGCTCATTTGCCGCACGGAAAAGCCGCTGGCAGCCAAGCTCAAAGACAAACTATCTTTGTTCTGCAGCGTTCCGGCGCAAAACGTTATTGAGTGTGCCGACGCGAAATCCATTTACGAAGTGCCGCGCAATTTTTATAAGCAGCATGTAGATGAGCGCGTGATTGAACTGCTGGGCCTTAAACCCAAACACAAAGTAGATGAAAAATGGTTTAGCTTTTTTGACAAGGCGCTAAGTCCCTCTAAGACGGTCAAAATCGCGATTGCCGGTAAATATTCGGAGCTGCAGGACGCGTATAAATCCGTCAATGAAGCCTTGCGCCACGCAGGTATGAACAATGATGCCAAGGTGCAAATTGTGTATATCAATACAGAAAAAGATGACGTGGTGGCCAAACTCAAAGAGGTGGACGGCGTGCTCATCCCCGGCGGATTTGGCGTGCGCGGTATTGAAGGAAAGATTGAAACAATACGTTACGCGCGCGAAAACAAATTGCCGTTTTTGGGCATTTGCGTGGGGATGCAATGTGCCGTCATTGAAGCAGCGCGCCATTTGTGCGGGCTAGCCAAAGCAAACTCTACCGAATTTGATCCCAAAACGCCCGACCCGGTGGTGGATTTAACTCCGCAGCAGAAAAACGTCGTCTATAAAGGCGGCACCATGCGCCTGGGCAATTACACTGCCGACCTGGAAAAAGGCTCCCTGGCGCGCAAATTATACGGCAAAGATCAAATTGTGGAACGCCACCGCCACCGCTACGAACTCAACCCGGACTATGTGAAACAATTGCGTGACGTCGGGCTGAAAGTGACCGGCTGGCACGAAGGCGTACTACCGGAAATTGTGGAGCGCGAGGATCACCCGTATTTTATTGCGGGGCAATTCCACCCGGAATTTGGCTCCCGCCCGCAACGCCCGCACCCGTTATTTGACGGGCTGGTCAAGGCCAGTTTGAAAAAAAAAGAAGGAAAATAAATCTTAAAAACCCCGCCCCGCGCGGGGTTTTTTAAAATGCTGAAATCTCATATATATCGTAATTTTCCGTGGAATTTGCGATCGTATTACTTCCGGTAAAACTACTACAAGCGGCATGGGCTCTTGCATTCTGCACACTAGCATAACAGCGGTTTTTTCCTTTACTATTTTTCAGATAGTTTTGCTCATCAAAAGAAATAACCAGCAGCACACCTAATACGTTGTTCAGAATATATACGCTCCAAGGCTTGCTGCCTTCTACTTCTGACTGTAACAGATAGGTCCAATTATCTTTCGTAAAAGTATCACCGCTTTGCGTTGAAAAGCTTAGGCTTAAATTATCAAATTCCGTGGTATA
>CAJOLM010000047.1 GCA_905235355.1 uncultured Elusimicrobiales bacterium | reverse complement strand
TGACTAATTAAAAAGGGTTATAAAAAGATTAGCTTTCGTCCGGGACAAAGAGTCTCAAATGTGTTGATCCAGTCTCACATGTATCTGAACCCAAACAAAAGGCTTGACTTGTTTTTTTTTTTTGATACAATACGGGGGTATGGACCAAATAAAAATGTCATTCTGAGGGGTTGTTGCTCAGGATCTTTACCTTGAAAAAGCGGTTGAGGTGCTGAGCATAAACCTCTCAGCACGACACATTAAATGAAAGGAGAAAAAATGAAAAAAATAAATGAAAAAAAAGATATCAATAAGAACCATTCCCGAGTGTCTTTATCGGGAATCTCGGCCTTAAAAAAGTAGTTGAGGTCCCCGATACCGACCCTCGGGGACGACATAATTAATAACAGGAGAAAATATGAAAAAACAAAATAAAAATAAAAATAGTAGTAACCCTATTTCCCCTCGCCCTGTGTGGGAGAGGGTGCCCGAAGGACAGGTGAGGGGCTGCCCAACAATAAACAGCTTTACAGTCCCCTCATCGGGTTGTGCGGACTGCGTCCTTCAACCCACTTCTCCCCGTGGGCGAAGTTACAACGCATTTACACTAATAGAATTATTAGTCGTCGTGCTCATTATCGGTATTTTAGCTGCTATCGCTTTGCCGCAATACCAAAAAGCGGTTACGAAAACCAAATTGATGCAATATATTATCTATGCTAAAGAAATTCAAAAAGCAAGCGAGTTGTATTACCTGGCTAATGGAGGGTATGCGGTAGACGTGCGGGATTTAGATATTGATATTACAGCCGGCGCAACGGAATTTAAGCAAGGCACTTGGACGCGGAAGACTAAAGAGGTTTCCGCCTACTGGTCGGGCGGTACTAATTGTGGGCCAGATGCTTCTGCTGCTGTTGGAGCGTGTATAGTGCATTTTGGAAATAATAGTTTTTTTATTACCGCCAGTGCTACTGCTATGAGTTGTTTGGGGTATAATGATTTTACGGATAGTATTTGCCGTTCCATATCAGACGGGACAGGGACTCCTCATGCCAACGGTTATACGGAGTACAATGTGAAGTTTTAATCCACCCAATAGGTGCGCATTAAATCAATCAGCTTTTTGTCAGCCGGGCGGCGGGAGTTCAGCGGAAAAACCTGCCGTCCGTTTTCGGTTGTTACAACAGCGTAATCTTCTTTGATGTCAAACACGCTGCGCGCGGCGTTTGCTTCAAATAAACTGTGACCGAAAAACCCTTTTGGCTGCGGCAAATTCATCAGGTCCAGCACGGTGGGTGCCACATCTAATTGGCTGGCCAGCGTGTCAGTTACAAGCGGTTTTTTAAGCGCGGGCACCGTAATAATGGCAAACGGGATGCGGTCAAATACGTCGCGGTACGGCTTAAATAATTTATTGGTGGGCGTGTTGGAGTACGACGGATGATCGCCCGTTACCAAAATAAGCGTACGGGCATCTAACAGATTTTTTTGCTTGAGCAGTTGCAAGAAATACGTCAAATCCTGGCCCGTGCGGGCAAAGGCGCGCGGCATAGTCGGCACGTCGTAAAATTGCGAATCAATTTCCTCATAATTTAGGTCTAAATAATCCGCGCGGCCCAGCGGCACATGCGTGTCTACCGTCAGCAGCGTGAGAAATGTTTTCTCTTTTTGATGCTCTTTTAAATAGTCCGCGGCATATTCAAACAGCTTGCGGTCCAGCATACCCCACCAATCCAAATACTTGGCATATTCAGGTTGCTCTGCAAAAAAGTTCCACCCGCGCACTACTTCAAATCCGGCCTGGTGAAACAGCTCATTTTCATGCATATAATCTTCGTGCGCGCCGCGCAAAAATGCCGTGTGAAAACCATGCGCCTGAAGCACTTTGACAAAGGACAGCGGATAGCCGTTTTCATAGGTTAATTTGGCAAACGGATGCGACGAAAAAATGACAGTCAGCCCGTATAAAGTGGACAGGGTAACTGTTTTGAGTGTAGTAGAGGGATAGTTTTCAAACAAACTATCAAAACCGCGGCTGGCCTCAGCGGGGATAAGCGGATTAAAACGGTGCATATATTTGGCTGATAAAGATTCGGACGCTATCAAAATGACCCGCGTATAATTTTTGCCAATGCCGGTATTTTTAGCATTAAATACATTGTATTGTTCTGCGGTGGCAGCCACATCAGTTGGCAGCGTGTTTGTCACGTGCGCGGTGATAGGCGTAGCCATAAGTTGGCTAATGGTGTATACCGGGGAAGGGGGAAGCAAGTAGCGTGCAAAAAAATCATTGGGTTTCGTTAAAAACACAAAGGGATTAACTAGCGTCAGCAGTAGCAGCACCAACGCGCATATACCTGCCTGGTGCCAGGCCGCCCGGCGCGGCTGCGGGGTAAACCAGCGTCGCACGCTGCCGATACAAAACAGCAAAAATAAAATGAGGTAAGACAAAATGCGCCAGTCGGTTAAAAAGTTATAATCGCCGCCTTGCAGCGTGTCTAAATATTTCGCGCCAAAGCGTTCCTTAAAATACCACATCAGCACAAAATCAGCGGTTGTAGCCAGGTAGTATATATATAATAGGATAGCAAGCACCCATTTGTTTTTAAGTCCGAGCGCATTGAGTACGGACAAGCATAAGCCCAAAAAAGCAAATTCCACCACGCCGCGCATCAGCAGCGTATATATCCATACGCCCGGGCTAGTCACTTGCAGCTGATACAGCCCAAAGGCCGTCAGTGCCAGTGCCGGCAACGAAGCAATCAGCAGCAGGCTTGCCTGGTTGATTGCCGGGGCGAGGAAGGTGCGCAGTTGTTTCATAGTGTCAGGCAGATATTCCTATTAATTTGATATACTTTATTATATAAATTTTAAGCGGACTTTCCGCTTACGGATAAGATTATGGAAAATAATGAACTAGAAACCAAACGGCACTCCTGCGCGCATATTATGGCGGCAGCGGTGCAGCAATTGTTCCCCGGTACGAAGCTGGGTATCGGCCCTGCCATTGAAAATGGCTTTTATTATGATTTTGATTGTCCGCACGCCTTCACTCCGGAAGATTTGAAAACGATTGAAACTAAAATGAAGGAAATCATCAAAGCGCGTATCCCTTTTGAGCGCAAAGAGATGAGCAAAGCCGAAGCCAAAAAGTTTTTTGAGGAGCGCGGCGAAACCTACAAGCTGGAGCTGCTGGAAGAGTTAGAGGACGGGCAAATTACCGTCTATCTCACGGGCGATTATGCCGATTTGTGCCGCGGCCCGCACGTGGAACACTCCGGCAAAATTAATAATTTTAAACTCTCTACTATTGCCGGTGCGTACTGGCGCGGCGACGAAAAACGCCCCATGTTGCAGCGCATTTACGGCTTGAGTTTTAACACGAAAGACGAGCTAAATGCTTACGTTAAACAGCAGGAAGAGGCCGCCAAGCGCGACCACCGCAAACTGGGCCCGGAGCTGGATTTATTTAGCATTAATGACCATATCGGCCCGGGGCTGATTTTAATGCACCCCAAAGGCGGTATGCTGCGCAAAATTTTGGAAGACTGGATTAAAGACCAGAACTTAAAACGCGGCTATGACCTGGTGGTCAGCCCGCATATTGCGCGCTTGCATTTATTTGAAATCAGCGGTCATGCCGGATTTTATAAAGATAGTATGTTCCACCCCATGGAAGTGGATAATGAGGCGTATCAAATTAAACCCATGAACTGCCCCTTCCACGTGGAAATTTACAAATCCCACTTGCGCTCTTATCGTGATTTGCCGTTGCGCTTTTCCGAATTAGGTACTGTGTACCGCTATGAGCGTTCCGGTGCTTTGCACGGGATGCTGCGCGTGCGCGGATTTACGCAAGATGATGCGCATATTTTCTGCACGCCCGAGCAAGTGGAAAGCGAAGTCAAACAAGCTTTTGAATATGCCATGCACATTTTCAAAACCTTTGGCTTTGAAAAATACGCGGTGGAACTTTCCACGCGCGACCCGGAGCACCCGGAACATTTTACCGGGGACGTGGCAGAGTGGGAACGCGCCGAAAATGCGCTTAAACATGTGTTGGAAACCAATCATATTGAGTATACCACTCACGCCGGGGAAGCCGCTTTCTACGGGCCGAAAATTGATATCAAAGTGATGGACGCGATTGGCCGCTTGTGGCAGCTGTCCACGATCCAATTTGATTTCAATTTGCCGCAACGCTTTGATTTGGAATATGTCGCACCCGAAGGGCGCAAACGCCCGATTATGGTGCACCGCGCTATGTTCGGCAGCATTGAACGCTTTACGGGCGTGCTGATTGAACACTATGCGGGATGGTTCCCGTTGTGGCTGGCTCCGGTGCAGATTAAACTTTTAACGCTGACCGACGAGCAAATTCCATTTGCACAAGAAGTGGCCGCCAAGATGAAAGCTGCGGGCTTGCGTCCGGAGCTGGATATTCGCCCGGAGAAACTGGGGCTGAAAATCCGCGAAGCGCACATGGAGCATATCCCGTATGCGGCGGTCATTGGTAAGAACGAAGCGGCGGAAGGCAAACTCACTATCCGCTTGCGCGACGGCAAAAACACGGCCGCCCTGCCGGTGGACGAAGTGATTGCCAAAATGAAAGAGGAAGTAGATACTTTCAGCTTGAGTAATTTACTGAAATAAGTTGTTTGTAAGAGTACAAAGGGGCGGCCTTATCGGTCGCCCTTTTTATATGTTGCAAAATAAGCCTTAACTTATTTCTTGATGTAATAATTAGGTCTAAGGACCTACCTTAGATATAGGTCTTTTGGCCCTGTTTTTCTGTACATTGTTTTACTACTCTATTAGTATGCCACGTATAGAATATTACAGAATGTGGACATAAGGAGAAAATAGATGAAAGGAAAAATATTACTGCTGGGTTGTGTGTTGTTGTTAGGTTGCTGTGCTATGGGCTACGCGCAACAATCTCACTATAGAGATTTAGGTTCTTCTTCTGCTCGTGCGGGTGAGAGTCTCTCAGGAGCATTAGAAAGGGAAGCACTACAAGCTCAAAAGGAAGCTCTGAAAGCCCAGAAAGTGCAATTGGATCCAATAGAGAAAAAATATCGGAAACAAATCATTAGCAGAATTAAAGCCGAACATCCGAATTATAATGCTATCACCAATCTAGATACCACGGTACATCTTTATGCAGATGCTATTGTTTCCCGCCATATAATTGAGGTAGTGGAGGACTCCGAAAAGTATTATTATTTTGCGGATCAATTTAACTATTTCAATTCGTCCATTCTGAAGCGTTTGCAGGGAAAGGACCGAGGTATGAATCTACGTCCAATCAAATCGGCTGATGTAGAGGCTGTCTTGAATTCCATAAAATCAGATCAAGAAGAAAAATAACTTATTTTTTGTCTGTGTACTATGCACCCTGGCCAAAACCGGGGTGTATTTTTGTGTGCTGACAAGAGGCCCGCAGAGACGCACAGAAAACGCCTAAAATGCTAAAATATAGCTATGAGCAAATTAGTCAGAGGTTTTAGGGACATTTTTGAGCCCCAATCTTCATTTTTTACAGAGCTGGAAAACTGCGCCCGCGGCGTGCTGCGCCGCTATGGGTTTTCGGAGCTGCGCCTGCCGACGGTAGAACAAAAAGAATTATTTGTGAAATCTACCGGCGAAACGACCGATATCGTTCAAAAAGAAATGTACGCGTTTGAAGACGCCGGGCATCGCCAGTTGGCTATCCGCCCCGAGGGTACGCCGGGTGTGGTACGCGCGTATTTGGAAAATAATTTTACGCAAGCTGCCCCGGTGCAAAAATTTTTCTATATCGGCAATATGTTCCGCGCCGAGCGTCCGCAAGCGGGCCGCTACCGCGAATTTGAGCAAATCGGTGCCGAGTCTATTGGCAATTCCGCTCCGGCGGCAGATGCCGAAATGATTTTAATGCTGAAAGACATTGTGTCTGCCTTCGGCGCGAAAAATTATTTGGTCAAAATAAACAGCTTGGGTTGCGATAAATGCCGCCCGCTGTACCGCCAGGCGCTGATTGATTTTCTGTCTAAAGAAAAAGATACGCTGTGCGAAAATTGCCAAACGCGCCTGGAGAAAAATCCGCTGCGTGTGCTGGATTGCAAAATTGACGGCAGCCGTTTTGCAGGCCGCGTGCCGACCATGCAACTGTGCCCGGAATGTCAGGCACATTTTGAAGAAGTGCAGCGTCTGCTAAAAGGCAAAATTGATTTTGTGGTGGACCCCATGCTCGTGCGCGGGCTAGATTATTACAGCCGCACTGTGTTTGAATTTCAGGCGGGCGATACGTCCCAAAATGCCATTGCTGCGGGTGGCCGCTACGACGGGCTTATCAAAAGTATGGGCGGCCCGGCGACTCCGGCGGTCGGTTGGGCAATGGGCGTGGAGCGCGTGATTGCCTCGCGCGGCGAAGTAGCCGCTACGCCGGACAAGAGCGTCTTTGTCTTGTCTTTGGCACCTGTGTGTAATGAGAAAGCTTTTAATCTCATGCAAGCGCTGCGTGCAGCGGGGGTGCGCACCGAGGGCGGTCTGTTTGACAAAAATGCCAAAGGGCAAATGAAACAGGCCAACCGCTGCGGCGCCGCCATCGCGCTGATTTTGGGCGAAGATGAACTGGCACAAAATCAAATTACGCTAAAAGATTTAACCAGCGGGGAGCAAAAACAACTTCCGCTAGACAATATTATTACCGAGGTACAAAAAATCTTATGAAAAGAACATCTTATTGCGGCGCCTTAAACGCTTCGCATTTAGACAGCAAACAGACGGTGTGCGGCTGGATTAACAGCTACCGCAACCACGGCGGAGTACTCTTTTTGGACGTGCGTGACCGCAGCGGTCTGGTGCAAATTGTGGTCGGGCCGGAAAGCAAATTTTTTGAGCTGGCTTCCAGCTTGCGTAATGAATATGTGGTGGAAGTAACCGGCACGGTCAAACGGCGCATTGAGGGCGCGGTAAATCCCAATTTGCCGACGGGCGAAATTGAAATTGCGGTGGAAGATTTAAAACTGTTAAACACCTCTGTGCCGCTGCCGTTTGACATTGACAAATCCCGCAATGCCACGGAAGAAACACGCATGAAATATCGCTATTTGGATTTGCGCAACCCGGTCATGGTACGCAATTTGACCATGCGCCACAAAATTGCGCAGGCGGCGCGCCGGTATTTAGACAGTCAAGGATTTTTGGAAATAGAAACCCCGGTACTCACACGCTCCACGCCGGAAGGCGCGCGCGATTATTTGGTGCCGTCGCGCATCCATCACGGGCAATTTTACGCGCTGCCGCAAAGCCCGCAGATGTTTAAGCAGACCTTAATGGCCAGCGGCATTGACCGCTATTTCCAGTTAGCGCGGTGCTTCCGCGACGAGGATTTGCGCGCCGACCGCCAACCCGAACATACACAAATTGATATGGAAATGTCCTTTGTGACCATTGAAGATATCCATGAAATTGTGGAAGGGCTGATGAAGGAACTGTTTAAAGTGGGCGGCTATGAACTGCAAACGCCGTTTGCAAAACTTCCGTATAATGATGCTATGAATTTGTACGGCTCGGACAAGCCGGATTTGCGCTATGATTTGCAAATTAAAAAGGTAAGCGACATTTTTGCCAAGACGGGTTTTAAAGTATTTGCCGACGTGCTGGCTGCCAAAGGGGCCATTTATGCCGTGCGCGGGGAAAAGGGCGCGGCTATGTCGCGCGGGCAGATTGACAAGATGACCGATTTAGCCAAAAAGAACGGCGCCAAAGGCCTGGTGTGGCTGAAAGTAAAAGACGGCAAACTGGAAAGCCCGACGGCTAAATTCTTTACCGAAGAAGAAATGAAAGCTGTGCAAGCAGCTGTCAGCGCGCAAGAGGGAGACATCATTTTTATCGGCAGCGACGCTAATTTGCGCACCTGCCAAAATTTCATGGGCGCTATCCGCAAAGAACTTGTCAAAAACTTGACGCCTAAATGCAAATGGGCCTTTGCGTGGATTACGGATTTCCCGCTGCTGGAATTTATCCCGGAAGAAAACCGCTGGGACGCTGCGCACAATCCGTTCACTGCGCCGCATGAGGAAGATTTGGACAAATTGGAAACAGACCCCGGCTCCGTGCGCTCCTATCAATTTGATATGGTGCTAAACGGAAATGAGCTGGCTTCCGGCTCGGTGCGTAACTGCCGGCGCGAAGTGCAAGAGCGCATTTTGGCACTTATGAAACACTCTAAAGAACAAGCCGCGCTGCGCTTTGGTATGCTACTTAATGCCTTGCAATACGGCGCGCCTCCGCACGGGGGGATTGGTATTGGACTTGACCGCGTGACGGCGCTGCTGGTCGGCGAAGATTCTATCCGTGAAGTAATCGCCTTCCCGAAAACGACGCAAGCGGTATGTCCGCTGACGGAGTCACCCAACGTGGTGGACGAACAGCAACTCAAGGATTTAGGCATTGAAATTGCAAAAGAGTAAAATCTGTTGACGTAAAAAGCCCGGTTCTAATATCGGGCTTTTTTACAAATATACAATTTTGAATTGTTAAGCAAGAATTTTAATATTTGTAGCGTAAATATGCTCCCAAAACCGTGTTTGCAGAGTTACCAGCAGTATGTCGCGTAAGACCGGTTTCATTTTTACAAATAGCATTCTGCACGGGATAATCATTCTCAGTGATAGAACCAACTGCGACACAATTTCTGCGTAATTCTTCTCCTTCAAGTACAGCATAGTAGGCCATATGGATATCCGTATTTAAACAACCTATATTTATTTTTTCAATACCTTCCTCTTCAGGGCGTACACTATAGCTTAAATAGCAATATCCCCAGTCATATATATACCGTGGAAAAATACTGTTATCTGGTGTACCTCCTGACAAAGTGATGTCTAAATTCTCAAAGGCATCTGTATAAGTTCCATTTGATAATTGATATACCCGCTCTGCCTTTACAAGTCCTTCCACTAAATTTTTCAATCCTGTATATCTTGTTTTTATCACGGCCTTTTGATATTGCGGCAAGGCAATGGCAGATAAAATGCCGATAATGAGCACAACGACTAATAATTCAATAAGTGTGAAACCTTTTTTCATAAAAACTCCTTTTTCCCGGGCGCAAACAGGACAAAAAAACGGCTGTTCTATTTGAGCCTATCTAGGTAACCCAAAACAAAACAGCCGTGGTCCGCCGCACCCGAAGGTACGGCAAACACTCGGCACAACAAAAAGGGATTATAAGTTCCTCTCCGTTGTGCCTAATATCGGCTGTTTTTGGACCTAGATAGTGCCTTTGGTTTTCCAAAAGCTCTCTGTGTTCTTTACACAGTTCCAAAAACAGATCAAATTGTACTTCGTATCCCTGGCGGGATAATTTCTAAATCTCCTTGTCTAAAATCTATCTAGATTATAGCAATTTTACGTAAAATATCAAATCACACTTGCGGGGGGGATATCATTTTAGCCATAATATAAAGAGTTCATGGACGCCTTGTAAAGATTTTTCACATCCCATTCACAGGAGTATATATGGAAAGAAATGATTTTGTAGCTGGTATTATCTTAATTGCCATTACCGTGGGTAGCTTGATTACGGTATGGACGTTGCGCAATATGGCGGAAAATCACTTGCGCGACGTTCCCCGTCCTACTGCCGAACAAACAGCCACGGCGCGGCCTTCCCACTATGGGCAGCCGGTTGCTGCGTACCCGCAGCGCAGCGCGCAAAACGCTCCGGCGCGTTCTGATGCCAATAGAAATTTACCTTTTTTTACTAAACCTAAAACAACGATTAATCACGAATTAGCTAATGCCGGCATTCCGCAACACTATGCTGATAAGCAGCCTGCTGCACCTGCCGCCGCAACTTCTGTGACACCTGTCGCACAACCCGGTCAAGTGACGACGCAACCCACACAAGCTGCGGAAGCCGAGGCTGATCCGGCCGCCTTGCAGCAAATGTTTGCTTATTTAGCGGAAGTAGAACGTAGTTATGGCCCGCAAACAGCCGAAAAACTGCATCAGCTTATGGAAGATGTCCGCGCAGGCAAAATTACACCGAAGCAATTTAGTGAGCAAAGCCAGACGCTTTTGCAAAACCGCCGCGCAGAAATGCTGGCAGAGCAGCGCAAAGAGGTTCACCAACGGGCGCAAGATTATTTGCATCAAGTAGAAACCTCTGATCCGTTTGAGCAGCTTACACCGCAGCAACAGCAGAATTGGAGAGCGCAAGCCACGGGTTATTTACAAGAAATGGAACAGCAAGTTTCTGCTTTAATGGAGCGCACGGATTTGACGCCGGAGCAAGTGCAGCAGCAGATTAGTCAAGTGCAAGCCGATACTAATGCCAAGCTGCAAGCTATCAAGCTGTAAACGTATGTTTTCTGCGCCGCATGCCTTCGGGTATGCGGCCTTTTTTGTATAATAGCCATATGAGTACAAATAATAGCGGTACATATAAATTTGATCCCAAAACCGGAAAAGTCATCAAGGTATCGGACCGGGTGCCTTCGTGCAGCAAAAAAACTTCCGGCGCATCTTGTGGGTGCGGGGGATGCTGCTGTCATGGGCATTAAGCTGTCTGACGTGCAGCCGCAACCGACGGCTACAGAACGTCTGCAGGCAGGATTTTTAATTGCCTGGGGCGGGCTGCTAGCGGGCTTGCAGAAAATTGTTTTGCCGCACCTTTTAGGGGCACTAGCGTGGTTTTTGTTAGTCAGCTATGGCGTGTATAAAGTGTGGCTTTCCGTGCCCTATACCACTCCTATTCATTGGACGGCGACCCTTTTGATACTGGGCGGATATGCGCTGTCACTAGCCGGGTATGCATTGGTCCTGTCGGTAGTGTGGGGGATATATTCGGCCGCGGCGTATGCGGAAGATTTTTTCTATGAACTGTTTGACGCACTGAAAGAAAAAATCCGTCGCCATATCCAGTCTATGGACGAAGGTATGGCTAAGCAGCAAGCCAAGGTGATTTTAGATAACAGCTTGCGTGACGTGTTGGCTCCGCTCAAAGCGTGGCGTATCCGTTCGGCATCTGCGCTAGCGGGCGCATTTTTAGCACTGCTGACATTTATCAGCCGCTCGGTGTTTTTAGCAAAGTTGGCGCGCGTGTCCGGCGCAACGATACAATGGTCGCGCGTGTTTGCCAGCCGGGCCACATTAGTCGGGGCTTTGTTTTTAAATATGCGTTGGCTGGCCATTTTGCTATTATGGCTTTTATACGCTGCCGGAGCAGTAGCACTACTTTTTACTTTAGTATGGATTTGGTAATATGAAACATTTTGTATATCTGATAATTGTGTTATTATTTTCCGCAGTAGCGGCGCAAGCGCAAACGGCTAATGCCTTGATTAATCAGGCGCGCAAAGAAACAGACCCGGCTAAAAAAGTGCGGCTGCTTACACAAGCTACCGTCAAGGCCCCGCAATTAGCGGTTGCCTGGCACAACCGCGCAGATGTGTATCGCGAACAAGGGAATTTATCTGCCGCGCTTGACGACTATACTAAAGCCATTTCGCTCACACCCAAAGATCCGTTCCGCTATTACGCGCGCGGCCTTGCGTATATGGACGGGGGAAAATATACCTTAGCAGCGGCGGATTTCACGCGGGCTATCGCGCTTAAAAAAACCTATCCGGATTTTTATTTGCACCGCGCGCAAGCTAATATGAAGCTAGCTAAATATACAGAGGCCGCTGCTGATTATCAAAAATATTTGGCTAAACGTCCTAAAACGCAAGAGATTGCACTAGATTTAACAGAAGCCTATATCAGCACCTATCAATATCCCAAAGCCGAGGAAGAACTGGCTTATTTGCAGCAGCAGGAGCCGGACGCACCGGAGGCTTATTTTTGGCGCGGGCGTATGCTGCACAATCAGGGCAATTTGGATGAGGCGGTGTCTTTTTATAGCAAGGCCCTAAACCGCAATAGTAGTTTTGCTCCGGCGTACCGCTACCGTGCGGCGGCATTTAAAGATATGGGCGAGCTGGAAGCATCAGCAGAAGATTATACACAACTGGTGGCGCTAACGCCCGAAGCTATTTTTTACAACCGCCGCGGGCTAGTGTATGAGGAACTGGAACAATGGGATAAAGCCCTGGCTGATTACAACACCACCATAGAGCTTTCCCCCAAATGGCCGATTGCCTACAATAACCGCGGATATGTGTATTTAAAACAAAAAAAATACGCTGCCGCGCGGGCTGATTTTGAAACGGCTATCAAATTAGATGACAGCCTGCCTACACCGTATATCAATTTGGCAGGACTCTATTGGCTGCAGAAAAAAGACCGCCGCAATGTGTACCGCAATTTAGACAAAGCCGTCAAACGCAACTTCCGTGATTTTGATGCTTTGTACGAGAAAGATAAAAAGGGCTGGATGTTCTCCGGCATTAGTAACACGGCGGAATTTCGCGCCGCGCTGTATAATTAAAAAAGTCACTTCTTTTATATATGCAAACCACTCATAATAACTATATGAAATACTGGATATGGGGGCTACTGCTATGCCTGCCGCTTGCAGCGCAGGGATACACCGTGGGGGAAATTACTGCAGAAAGTACACGTATGTCCGGCAATACGCTTAAGCGGCATTTTCTCATGAAGCCGGGGGAAGAGTTTTCCAGCGCCCGCTATGAGTATGCACAAGATGAACTTCACAAGCTGCGCGTGTTTAAAAAGTTGGATTTTACGGCTACACCGCGCGGCGATAAAATGGATATTAATATCCGGGCAGATGACGGCTGGTATTTATTTCCCATGGGATTTATTGCCGGCGGGTCCAAACGTGCGGCGGGATTGTCTTTAGCCGGGGGAAATATCTTTAAGCAAGGGGAAAGCACTTTTCTGTTTGTCGGCGGTGGCAAGGACGGCTGGACCAGTCAGATCGGTGTGGGAGCTACGCAACATTTTCTCAATTTGCGCTATACTCATTTGAAGGCAGACCAACGCTTTTATCAGGATAATTGGTTTAATATCCCGTCGGTATTTTCTACTGCGGACGATAAAGAGGATCACGAGGATAAACTTTTGCGCGAAGTGGAAGGTACACAGGACATTGTCGCCTTGACGTATAAATACCGTTTTGCCCCGCATTGGCGCGCCGCGTTGCGCCCGCAGTATAAACATATTTCCTACAAGCATGACGCGCTGGACAGCGGCAATCATCATCAAGTAGCCGTCGGGCTGGAATATAGCCGCGATATACGCCCCGGGCTAAATATGGGGGCTTTATCGGGTTACGGGCTGACGGATAAGACAAAAAGCTTGCAGGATTTGCCGGGCGTGCGCAGCGGTTACACGGGTGCGGTGTATTACACAAACGGCGGGGATTGGACCGGCAGCGATTATAGTATTTCCAAATTATCAATAGAAGGCGCGTGGATACTGGAGCTGCCCGCGCGGCACGTGTTTATGTGGCAAGTGAAGGGGGAAAACGCCTTTACAACGCCGTTTAGCGACCAGGTTGCTTCTACCGATTTGCTCAGTAGTGGCCGCTATGACCGCCAGTTGCGCGGCAAACGCGGGGCAGGGAGTACGGTGTCCTTTATGTATTATTTAATGCGTAATGATACCGGGCTGTTGTCCATCACGCCTTTTTATGAATTGTCTTATGTAGATACCGGGGCGCGGTATCAGCCGCATAGCGGGGCGGGGGCGTCGCTGATGTATAGATTGTGGCGTTTTCCGCTACCGTTTGGGCTTAATTATACGCACAATTTGCAGGACGGAAGCCACCAATTTAGCGTGGCTGTGGGCGGCAGTTTTAGATAGCTGTCCGCAAGGCATATATAGTTGCGCAGCACACATAAAAACCCCGCCGGTACTGGCGGGGTTTTTGCAAATAGCTTGTTTATTTTAATT
>CAJOLM010000046.1 GCA_905235355.1 uncultured Elusimicrobiales bacterium | reverse complement strand
CTCCTGTTTGTTTGCATACAAAAGTTGTGTACGAAAGGTACACTATATTTTGTTTTTTTTTTTTGATTTGTCAAGCGTTTTCTTTTTTCCGTTGGAGAAGTAACGGCACACATAAACCGCGCACATAATAATGCATATTTTTTGCGCTTTTTGCTTTAATAAAATGCTAGGATAATCTTAAGAACAATTTTGATGTGAAAATTCGTATGATTGAAATCCAAACAAAAGACAACGAAATCATCTGTATTTTAGACGGCATTTTAGACAAAAATACATCTATTAAAATTCCTGCCGCCCAACTGCACAATAAAAAAGTACAGCTGCTGGGGCGGGATATTAAGTCCTGGAATACAGATTTTGTAGTGTCTCTCTTTAACGCATTGCAATTTGTTTCCCCGAAAAACATTACATATTCCGAGTTGCCCGAGGGCATGGAGCGTCTTTTGCGCTTGGCTTTTCAGGCACCCTTCAAAACGGCAGACGCATCCGCACCTGAAAATCCTTTTTTGGAATGCTTGGGCGAGTGGGGTGTTAGCTGCTGGGGCAGTGTGAAAAAAGGTTGTGCTTTTATACATGACTGTTTGTGCTCTTGGGGAAGGCAAATCACCGGCAGAGCCGTTTACCGCAGCAAAGATTTTTGGATGATTTTAGGCGATTGTGGTTACAAATCTATTTTTATCGTGTCGCTGATTAGTTTTATGGTGGGGCTGATTTTGGCCTTTGTGGGTGCTATGCAGCTGCGGCTCTTTGGTGCGCAAATTTATGTGGCCAGTCTGGTGACTATTGCCATGACGCGTATCATGGGTGCCATTATGACCGGTATTATCATGGCGGGCCGGACGGGTGCGTCCTACGCAGCTACCATTGGCACCATGCAAGTAAATGAAGAGCTGGACGCTTTACAAACCATGGGCCTTTCCCGCACAGATTTTTTGGTATTGCCCCGCATGAACGCTTTGCTGCTTTCCATGCCTATCTTGGTGCTGATATCAGATATAATGGGCATTTTGGGCGGATGTTTTGTGTGTGTGGTGTTCTGGGAAATCCCGCTAGGGGAATATATGAGATACACTATTAATGCTTTTCGTATGACGAGTTTTTGGGCGGGTATTTTCCACGGGGCTGTGTTTGGATTTATTGTGGCCTTATGCGGATGTTACTTTGGTCTAAACTGCGGGCGCAATGCTGACAGCGTCGGTTCTGCCACCACCAATGCCGTGGTGTACTCTATTGTGTGGATTATTGTGACAACAGGTATCCTCACCGTAATCCTGCAGGGGATGGGAATATAAATGACACAGCGGCCAATTATTCGCGCAGAGCACTTAACTATCGGCTATGATGATAAAGTTATCATGCGGGATTTGTCGTTTGAAATCGTGCAAGGAGATATTTTTATCATTATGGGCGGCTCCGGCTGCGGAAAAAGTACGTTGCTGCGCACGTTGACGGGTCTTATCCCGGCGCAAGCAGGTAAAGTTTGGATACGCAATACCGATTTTGTAAACGCAGGCCCTGCCGAACAGCTGGAAATTATGAAGCATAGCGGTATTTTGTATCAGGGCGGTGCGTTGTTTAGCTCTATGACGCTGGCTGAAAACGTGGCGCTGCCTTTGCAAGAATATACCGCTTATTCGCCGGACAAAATCCGCGAAATTGTAGCCTTTAAACTAGCCCTGGTGGGCCTGGCGGGATATGGGGAATATTATCCGTCTGAAATCAGCGGCGGTATGCGCAAACGCGCCGGGTTGGCGCGTGCCTTGGCGTTGGACCCGGAAATAGTTTATTTTGATGAGCCGTCGGCAGGGTTGGACCCGGTCAGCTCCAAAAATTTAGACGATTTGATATTACAAATTAACAAGACATTGGGTACGACTATTATCATAGTGACCCATGAACTACCTTCTATTTTTGCGGTAGGAAAAAATAGTATTTTTTTGGATAAAACAATCAGCACTATTTCAGCAAAAGGAAATCCAAACGAACTACTCAAAAACCCGCCCAACGAGCAAGTGTATCAGTTTTTAACAAGAGGAGAAAATCATGAAAAAAGAACCAAATAAAAAAGCAATCGGACTTTTTTTAGTTATCGGTTGTGTTTTATTTTTAGCACTTATTGGACAGGCTGTTTTTCATAAAATACATGCCGATAAAAAAGATTTGGTCGTGATGTATTTTAGCGAATCATTACAGGGCTTGTCGGAGGGATCTCCTGTTATATTTCAGGGGGTGGAAGTCGGCAAAGTGCAACGCATTGCACTAGTGACCAATAAGGATGATTTGAACTTTCATGTGGCGGTCTATGCCCGCATGAAAGAAACAGATGTTATCAGCGAGGGTTCCCTTTGGGAAAAATTGTGGAAAAAAGAGAATTTTAATTTTTTGGACTTAATGATTAAAGAAGGTCTGCGGGCACGTCTGGCATCCCAAAGTTATTTAACCGGGCAACTAAGGATTGATTTAGTTATGTTGCCGCAAACACCAGTCGTCATGTTTGAAAGCCCTAAGACAGAGGATATCCCGCAGATTCCGACAGTGTTATCCCAAAAGGAAGAATTTACCCGCGGGCTGAATAGACTTAATATTCAAGAAACACTTGAGAAAATTAACAAGGTAGCAGAAGTGCTGGGTACGGAGCTGCCCGTTTTGCTGCCGGCTTTGACAGACAGTGCCAAAAGTTTAGATAAGACCTTAACCCGCGTGGCAGACAACAGCGAGGAAACTCTGTCTAATGCTAACGGTGCCTTGCGTGATATATCCGACGCGGCCCGGTCTTTCCAAAATTTAGCAGATTATTTAGAGCAGCATCCGGAATCAATCATTAAAGGAAAAAAAGGAGAATAATATGAAACTTATCAAAATCATTATTCCGTGTTTATTGTTAAATGCCTGTCTGTTTGGTACGAGCAAAAATGCCAAATTTTATACACTCATGCCGGTTTCTAACCAAGTGGTGTCTACGAGCTATAAGGGTTCGGTGGGCGTGACGCGCCTTCAATTCCCAAAGTATATCGCGCGGCCCCAAATAGTTACGCAAACAAAAGACTCTGCCCAAGTGAATATATCAGAGTATAACCGGTGGGTGGAAGCGCCGGATGTGCTGGCCACGCGCGTATTGATAGAGGATTTAAGCAAGCTTCTTCCGGGTGCGCAAGTTCAGGAAAACCGAGTAAAAGAAAGTTCATTTGAAACAGTGGTTGTGGTGGAGATTATTCAAATGAATGCGGTACTGGGCGAACAAGTAGGGGTGTCTGCTTGGTACACTATTCAAGACCGCAACGGAAAGATACAAACCCGCGAAAAATTTGAAGGCTCTTTGCAAATTGGCAAAACGTATGATGACTTAGCGAAGGGCTTTAGCCAGCTACTAGCGAACTTGAGCCAGGACATTGCGTCTAAATTAGCTGCGCAATAATTTAGGTTTTGCAGTAAGACAAAACCCCCGCCCTGTGCGGGGGATTTTTGAGTACCTTACAGGACACCCCAGGCTCCCGCCCGGGGTGTCCTGTAAGGTACTCAAAAACAGACGGAACTGTACAAAGTTCCGTCTGTAGTTTAGGTATAAATTTTATTTGATTAAGAAGGGGGCTACCGCACCAATCATATCGCGCACTCTTTTCATAGAATCACGGGAAGCTGCCGCATAAGAATCCCCATACGCTCCCACCGTTAACGCATTTGCCCGCTGCCACATGGTCATACCGCCAATACTACATTCTTTAATCAATTCCGCCTTTTCAATTTCTGCCGTTTGCCGTGCTAGTCCTGTACCGCTTAAACCGGCGGTGGTTTTTTGCAAACGCTGGTACAATTCTGTCTGCGGGAAATAGGTTAAGAAAATATCTTCATGCCCATATACAATATGAGCCATCAGTGGCGTTTCGCCCGTGTTGTTGCGTTGCAATAGCAAAACCTTGCGCTCCGCCGGTCGTAACATAGACCACACAAAACCAAAAATTTGTTTATTGCGTGCCACATGCAAGATGTTTCTGCCGTAATCATCTGTTACTAATAGAGATGCCTTATCTGCTTGAGCAAGTAAGGTACGGAATTTTCTCATCTGTCCGTTTTGCGCAGCCTTCAACAGCTTCAACCCCATTTGTTGCACGGTGGCTTGGTGTTCGGCAGCCCGATACACATGATTAACCGTTTCTTGCTCGTTCGGATAAGCAAATGAGGCGGTAGAAAAAAGTAAAATCCCTGTTAATAAAAGTAGTTTTTTCATATCTATTTCCCTCTTATCATAGCATAGGCTTTTAAGAAGGCAATAGACAGGGCCGTTGGACCTACAGACGGGCCTATTTTGGGCCTAGGTCTTGTATAGGTCCTTTTGACACTTGCAGATGAAATTAAGGCGTGAAAAAAGCTCCCGTTAGGGAGCTTTTAAATGGAGCGGGCGAAGAGAATCGAACTCTCGTCTCAACCTTGGCAAGGTCGCGTTCTACCATTGAACCACGCCCGCAAAATCTTGTCGTACCTATAGTATAGCAAATTTTATTTTAAAAGTGTAGGGGCTATCTTTTTTAGGTATGTGTTTTCGCTAACTGCTTTGCGCACCGCAGCGGACTGCTTTAGCGCGCGCAACGTGGGGCTGGCTTGTATAATTTTAGCAGCTTCCTGCGGGTGGTCCCGGTAGTATTTGCCGGATTTGCTAATGAGCAAATAGGCCATAAAGCGGCTGCCGGTAAATGCTTCAAACAAAGCAGGATCGTTTAATACTTGCGCCACGGCGTCGCTAGCAAAAAAAGCTTTTACCGCTTGCTCATCAGCAGCTACTTGCGCTAGTGCCTTCGGGTCTGACAGCAGCGGTGCCACTTCTTGGCGCGCTAAAAAGCTTTTAATCATATCGTCTTGATTAAACAGGTAGCGTAGTAGCTCCGCGTCATTTTTGTTGGAATCAATATTAATAGAAAGTGCCCACGGAGCTGCGCCAATCACTTCATAATTTTGTTTCGTTAAAGCTTTAAAATTATACCGGCTGATCACAGGTAGCGTAGAGCCGGACTCCTGCACGCTTACATTACGCTCCATCCCTTCAGAGATTTGCACATACCGCTTGCCTGTATTAGGAGTAAAAACACGGTCCACCGCCAGGCCCTTTACCAAGGACTGGTCTAACGCTGACGGAATATTTTCTGCCCGGCGTTGGGCAGACATTACAATCAATAAGGATACCAGCACCAGGCCCAACACACCCCACACCGCAATGAGAACCATTTTATCACCCGGTTTGCGCGCGGGCTTTTCCTGCGCGGGTGCGGGCGAGGCAGATTGTTTTTTAGCGGGTCTGACGCGTTTAAAAAGTTTATCTAATTTAGCCGCAGCAGCCTCGGCTGCCTTGGACGCACGCGCCGTTTTCCGTACAGGCGCGGCTTTGGAAGAGGCAGATGTTTTTGCAGGCGCAGACGCTTTGTGCGACGCCTGGTCATCCGTTGGCAAAGAGGGCATTTCCGGATTATTCTTCATACCGATATTGTAACAAATATACTCCTACAGTGAATGGTATATTTGCTATATTTTATAGTAGAGAGGAAAATTATGAAGAAAACCATTTTTTATCACGATACAGATTGCGGCAATGTAGTGTACTATGCCAACTATTTAAAATATTTTGAAGAAGCGCGCACCTTATATATGGAGGAAAAAGGCTTTTCCGTCCCGGCACTGCTGCAACGCGGGCTGGGCTTTGTGGTGGCACGGCAAGAAGTGGAATATAAATATCCTGTGCATTATGCAGATGTGATTGACGTCAGCACGAAAGTGCTGGAAATTTCAGACATTAAAATTGTGTTTGAAAATATCATCACCAACCAAAACGGACGCTTGTGCACTAAGGGAAAAACAACGCTGGTGTGTGTGGACAAAACCGGTATGCCTACGCCTATGGGTGCCGACGTAAAAACTGCCATGATGTAATGATTTAGCAGGTTACGGCTCAAACAGATTTTCCACACAAAAAAGGAACCTATATGAAAAGAACCGCAAAAGAACAAGAAAAAATTAAACATATTTTAGCTGAAACGCAACGCAATGACATACACATCATTAAGCTTTGGTTTGTAGATATTTTGGGCAATTTAAAATCCCTCACTCTCTCCCACCGCGAATTTGAATATGCCATGAACGAAGGTATGGGCTTTGACGGTTCGTCCGTGGAAGGGTTTGCCCGTATTTACGAGTCTGACCTAGTGGCGTTTCCCGATTTAGACACCTTTCAAATTTTCCCGCCGGAACTGACCGGCGCGCCGATTGCCCGCTTTTTCTGCGATATCAAAAATACAAACGGCGAGCAGTTTGAAGGAGACCCGCGCTATATTTTGAAAAAAAATTTAGCCGCCATGCGTAAGGCGGGCTTTGATGCGTTTATGGTCGGGCCGGAGCTGGAGTATTTTTATTTCAAAGACAACAAACATCCCGAAACGCTGGACTTCGGCGGCTACTTTGATACCATTCCGCTGGATTCCTCTTATGCGGTGCGCCGCCAAACCATGCTGATGCTGGAAAAATTGGGCATTCATGTAGAATATTCCCACCACGAAGTTGCCCCTTCCCAGCATGAAATAGACCTGCGCTACGACGAAGCTATGAAAATGGCCGACCAAGTCATTACATATAAAACAGTTGTCAAACAAATTGCCGCGGCTAACGGTATGTATGCCACCTTTATGCCTAAACCCATTGCCGGTATTAACGGCAGTGGCATGCATGTGCACCAGTCTTTATTTGCCAAAGGCAAAAACCAATTTTATGACGAAAAAGACCCGCTCTTTTTATCCAAAACAGCCAAGCATTATATCGCGGGTATTTTGGCACACGTGCCGGAAATTTGCTCCGTTACCAATCAATGGGTCAATTCTTACAAACGCTTAGTACCTGGCTATGAAGCGCCGTCTTATATCGCCTGGGGACGCAAAAACCGCAGCGCGCTGGTGCGCATTCCGCAAGCCAAAGCCGGCAAGCCCAATGCTACGCGCCTGGAATGTCGCTTCCCCGATCCGGCCTGCAATCCGTATTTAGCTTTTGCGGTGATGTTAGGGGCCGGGCTAGACGGTATTGCGCGCAAGCTGCCCGTGCCGGAAATGACGGAAGAAAACATTTTCCACATGACCCCGCAAGAACGCGCCAAACGCGGCATTGGCACCTTACCGGCCTACTTGTATGAAGCAATTAACCAAACGCGCAAATCCGCACTCGTCAAAAAAGTGCTGGGTGAGCATACGTTTGAAAAATTTATTGCTAATAAAGATATTGAGTGGGACCAGTACCGCACGCACGTGTCCAGCTATGAACTGGAAAAATATTTGTCCGTGCTGTAAGCGGGCATATATTGCCGCGCCGCCGGTAACAACGGTAACAGCGGAAATGTTATTTCTTTAATTTTTCAGACAGGCGCGCCGCCATCAGTGCCAGGTGCTGACGTATTTGTGGTTGCTTTTTCTCCAGCATAGGCAGCAGCTCATGACGAATCCAGTTGCGTGTGTAGATATCATCAAAATTGCTCTCATCTGTCACGCAAGTGAGTTTATTTTCCGCCAAATATTCTTCTACTTCAGCGCGCGTAATGCATAGCAGCGGCCGCACAATTTCCACACGCGTATTTAAGGCGCGGCGCAAGGGGATACCACATAACCCTTCGGGTTTTGTCCCGCGCAGTAAATTAAGCAGCACGGTTTCGGCCTGGTCATCTAGATGATGGCCTAGTGCAATCGCCGTAGCACCGGTTTGTTTGGCGGCCTCTGCAAACGCTTCATAGCGTGCTTTGCGCGCGGCGTGCTCTACGCTTAAATCTAATTTTTTAGCCAGCGCGCGGACTTGTTTTTTCTTGAGCATAAACGGAATATCCCACGCTTTGCATAGCTTGCGACAGAAGGCCGCGTCTGCATCGGCTGCCCGCCCGCGCAAGCCGTGATGTACATGTATTGCCACCAAATCAAAATGTTTTTTGCTTGCTAAGTGGCGTAAAAAATGTATTAAACAGACCGAGTCCGGCCCGCCCGAAAATCCCACCAGCACCGTCTGGCCGCGCTTAAAAAGCGGGGTAGCAAAGGCCAGCATATTTTTCCAAGTAGTTGCACCAAATGTTTTTTTTGCCATATAAAAAAGTATAATAAAATAACAGAGGGAATTACAAAATGAAAAAACGTATCTTAATTGTTGAAGATGAAATGAGTATTATCCAGTTGTTGACCCTGGTGCTCAACCGGGAAGGCTATGAGGTGCATACCTGCCAAAGCGGTCGCGATGCTATCGCCATGATGAAACAAATTCATCCGCATTTGATCTTGCTGGATGTGATGCTGCCCGGATTAGATGGCCGCGCCGTCGCCTCCATTATGGAACAGGACGAAGATTTAAACGCAATCCCAGTAATTGTGACCTCTGCTTTGGTGGAATCTGAAGCTATGTTCAAAGAATTCCCTCAAGTCAAAGCCTTCTGTGCCAAACCATTTGTACTGACAGACTTGACAGAAAAAGTAAAACGCTGCTTAGGTGATTAAGTTTTAGTAGAGTAAAAAGCCCGCTTTAATGAGCGGGCTTTTTGAGTACCTTACAGGACACCCCAGGCGGGAGCCTGGGGATGAATGCAAAAGCCTATATCTTCTTTTCCTTGCATCGACGGTGGGAGTAAATGAA
>CAJOLM010000045.1 GCA_905235355.1 uncultured Elusimicrobiales bacterium | reverse complement strand
TCCTCGGGGGTGGCATCACGCCTTTACACTCATTGAACTACTGGTCGTGGTCCTTATTATCGGCATACTTGCTGCTATTGCACTGCCGCAGTATCAAAAGGCGGTTATGAAATCTCGCTATGCAATACTAAAGCCTCTGGTAAGAGCGCTTTGCGAGGCAGAAGAAATCTATTACTTGGCAAATAATGAATATACTACTCAATTAGCTAATTTAGATATTGATTTACCCTTTACCGACATTGTTACCCATAATACTGATCAGAAAAATGAACTCCAGTATGATTGGGGTTGGTGCGGAATAGAAGTAGGCGGAATAGAAGCAGGTAGAGCCTATTGTCAGAATACATTAGGAGAAATAGGCTATTCTCAAAATTTTATACATACTTCTAAGGAAAAAAAGCATCGTTGTGTGGATTATACAGGTCAACAAAATTCCATTCAATCTGCTATTTGTAAAGCAGAGTCTGGGCAATCTTCGGGAACCGCTAATGCCTATCAGTTAATTTATGAATGGTAAATAGAAACAATTTACCGGGCGGAAAATAGCGTCATCAGTACGCCTTTAATCAGCGTTTTGGGGTCAGAGGCAGTAGAGGTTTTAAGTGCTTTGTCGGCTTCAATAATGCGGTCCAAGGTTTTAAGAAAAACTTCTTCAGATGGAAAATTGCGCGCATTATTAATGAGCGAGTTTTCCCAAAACATCAGCCCGGCCGCGCGTGAAATTTCCGACGGAGTCATCCCCGCATTGACCATGCGTTTGATGCGCGCCATCTTAAGCACCGGATAGGAAATTTTGGACAGCACGCCCACGGGCTCTTCCCCGCTGGAGAGCAGTTTTTCTGCCATAGAAATAGCCTTGTTTTTATTCATGTATTGCACGGCATTAGACAGCTCAAACGGGTTTTCCTCTTTGGAAAATCCTACGCCGCCCAGCACATCTTCTTTGGAAATATTTTTATTGTCGCGTGTGGCGGTATAAAGCGCAAGCTTTTCAATCTCTTGCGAGAGCGCATTTAAATCCGCGCCGACGGCTTCACACAAGGTTTCCACCGCATCAAAAGCAGGCGTGAGCCCTTGCTCTTTAAAACGTGCGGTGACCCACATGGCCAGCTCTTCGCGTTTTAGCTCGTCAAAATTAGCCAGTTCGCCGTGTTCGGCAGCGGCAGCGGCGAGTGCTTTTTCAGTTTTGAATTTTTTACTGTCATTGTGTGTAAGCACCAGCACCGTCGTATCTAACGGATTTTCTATATAATGCTGCAGCGCCTCTTTGGGATCTTTGCGCAATTTTTCAATGCCTGTTAAAATAACTAGGCGCTTGTCTGAAAACACCGGGGCGGTATTGGTCAGAGCCAGCACTTCGCCCATGTCCGCCTTGTCGGCAGAAGAAGAATAAATATTAAAATCGTCCGGATGCACGGCTGCTTTGATACGGTCTATCAGTTCTTTTTTGCGAAACAAATCTTCCCCGGTCAGTACATATACCGGGGAAATATTGCCTTTGCTTAAAGCCTGATTGATTTTAGCAGCAGTGGTTTTAGGCATATTATTGGTTGATAGTGGTGTACTCCGGATTTTGCATGACTTTGCGTTTGCTCTCACTCATAACCGAGCCGAAACCATCCACCGTGCGTTTGACAATATCTTTAGAAAGTTTTTGCCATACCAGTTCACGCGCCTGCTGTTCCGTCATGCCGCCGGGCAAGGTGGAAGCGGAATAAATCTGTGTACCCAAAAAAGCCGGCTCGCGCCACACGGGAGTATTGGTGCTTTTATCCATTAGCACAATATCCAGCCACACGTCCATTTTATACACGGACGGGATAAGCTGGCTGTCGTACTGGATAGGTACATTTAAATAGCGCGTAATGGTGGTAATGATCACGCCTTCTGCGCCATTATCCTCGCCGACGATTTGATAGGTGCCATTTTTCAGAAATTCATCATACAGTTGCAAATAGAGTTTGTCTTCCATGGCGAAAATTTCCGTCTTGTTTAAAATGGGACGGATGGCTACTTTGCGTATATGTTGCGGCATAATTTGCGCCTGGGGCTTATAATAAGCACCTTCACTACCGCACGCAGCACACGCCACGGCGCAAAGCAAAGCCAAACATAATTTTTTCATAAGGTCTCCTATTTTTTGGGCGCAACAATGATATTGACAATGCGCGCCGGCACGACGATAATTTTTTTAATTTCACAACCGTCAGTATATTTTTTAATCTTCTCGCTGGCTAGGGCTGCCGCTTGCATTTCCTCTTGCGTAGCACTAGCGGAAATGCGGATACGGTCGCGCACTTTGCCATTGACTTGTACGCCGATTTCAATCATTTCCTGGGCAATCAGCGAAGCATCTGCCGTAGGCCAGGATTGTTTAACCACAAAGCCGTTGTGCCCGCTGGTTTGCCAGATTTCTTCCGTCAGATGCGGTGCAAACGGATGCAGCAGCTTGAGGAACGTATCAAATGTATCTTGGCTGACTGCCTCCAATTTGCTGATTTCGTTAAAAAACACCATGAGTGCCGAAATAGCCGTATTAAAGCGGAAGGCTTCAATATCTTCGGTTACCTTGGCAATAGTTTTGTGTTTCAAAATTTCAACCGGCTGCGGGTTGGTAGCGGTGGTGAGCTTGACGGAACTGTTCCAACCCCAGATGCGTTTTAAGAAGCGGGAAATGCCTTCAATGCCTTTCATGTCCCAGGGTTTGCTAGCTTCAAACGGGCCCATAAACATTTCATACATGCGGAAGGCATCTGCTCCGTAATCGGCCAAGATGTCGTCTGGGTTAATGACGTTCTTTTTAGATTTAGACATCTTTTCCACCATGGGGGATAATTCTTCTCCCGTGGTGCGTAAGAAGGCTTTGCCGTCTTTAAAATCTATTTCGTCATAGCCGTGATATGCGCCTAGTTTATCACGGTATGAAAAAGCCAAAATCATACCTTGGTGGCGCAATTTTTGAAACGGCTCTTTGGTGTGTACAACACCCAAATCATAGAGCACTTTGTGCCAAAAGCGCGCGTACAGTAAATGCAGCACCGCGTGTTCAGCCCCGCCGATATAGCAATCCACCGGACCGTATGCTTTTTCAATTTCCGGGTCCACAAGAGCCTGGTCATTGTGCGGGTCCATATAGCGCAAATAGTACCAGCAGGAGCCGGCCCACTGCGGCATGGTGTTCGTTTCGCGCAAAGCCGGGCCTCCGCATTTCGGGCAGGTGGTATGCAGCCACTCAGTGGCGTTTGCCAGCGGGGACTCGCCTGTGCCGGACGGCTCAAAATGTTTCATTTCCGGCAGACGCAGCGGAAGCTGGTCTTCGGGCAGGGGCACGACGCCGCATTTTTCACAATGTACCAAGGGAATCGGCTCACCCCAATAGCGTTGGCGGGCAAAGACCCAGTCGCGCAGTTTATATGTTGTTTTGCCTTGGCCGACGCCTTTTTCCTTCAGCCACTCAATCATTTTGGCCTTGCTTTCGCGCACGTGCAGACCATTTAAAAAGCCGGAGTTGATAAGCTCCCCGTCGCCTGTAAACGCAGCGTCTTTGATGCCTTGTTCGCTTTTAATGACTTCTATAATTTCCAGGCCGAATTTTTTGGCAAAGGCATAGTCGCGCTCGTCGTGCGCGGGTACAGCCATAATCGCGCCGGTGCCATAACCCATTAGCACATAGTCTGACGTCCACACTGGGATTTTTTTGCCGTTTACCGGGTTAATAGCATACGCTCCGGTAAAGACACCTGTTTTATCTTTGTTTAAATCGGCGCGCTCCAAATCGCTCTTAGAAGCGGCTTGTTTTTGATACTGCGCCACAGTCTCTTGTTGTTCAGGTGTGACAATGCGCGTAAGTGCCGGATGCTCCGGAGAGACGACCATATAGGTTGCGCCAAACAGCGTATCCGGGCGGGTGGTAAAAACGGTGATTTTATCGTTAGAGCCGTCTAACTGGAAGGTGACTTCCGCTCCTTTGCTTTTGCCAATCCAATTTTTTTGCATGGCGAGCGTGCTTTCCGGCCAGTCCAGCCCTTCTAAATCTTCCAGCAGACACTCTGCATAGGCGGTAATTTTCAGGATCCATTGGCGCAGCATTTTGCGTTCAATGGTATGGCCGCAGCGTTCACATTTGCCATTAAATACTTCTTCGTTGGCAAGCCCTGTTTTGCAGGACGGACACCAATTTATAGGCACAGTAGATTCATAGGCCAGCCCCTTTTTGAAAAGCTGCAAGAAAATCCATTGTGTCCATTTATAATAGTCCGGGTCCGTGGTGTTGATTTCACGTTGCCAATCATACGCCAGGCCCAAGGATTTAATTTGCCGGCGGAAATTATCAATATTTTTCTGTGTGGTAATAGCCGGATGAATGCCGGTAGCGATAGCGTAATTTTCAGCCGGCAGACCAAACGCGTCCCACCCCATAGGGTGCAATACGTCAAAACCGTTCATCAGTTTGTAGCGCGTCAAAATATCAGAGGCGGTATATCCTTCTGGATGACCGACGTGCAGCCCTGCCCCGGAGGGGTAGGGGAACATATCTAAGCAGTAAAACTTTTTGCCTTTCGGCAGGCGCGGGCAGGCAAAAAGATTTTCCTTCTCCCAGCGCTGTTGTTGTTTTTTGTCAATTTCCTGAAAATTATCCATAATTTAATTCTAACAATTTTAAAAGGAAAAAAGCAGTTTTTCCGTGCTGGATTTTTGGTTACCTGCGTACTCTACGCGTAAAATGCTAAAATAGCTAACATGGCAGGGAAACATTTTTTTACTTCTAAACATGTATGGGCTGCCGTCATTGTGATATGCGTGGCGGCGTGCGGTGCGTGGTGGTTAAACGGCAGTAAAGCGGAGACTTCCCGTCGGGCCGCCGTTTCCGCTGATGGTAAACTGCACGCTACTGTGTCCAGCTATATCGTTTATGCGCTGGCGCGGGAAATAGGCGGAGAACAAGTGGTACTGTCCATGCTTGTGCCGCCGGGTACCGAGCCACATCATTTTGAGCCGACGCCGGGCAGCATTATTGCCGTAGATGAAACAGGGCTTTTCTTATATGTGTCACCGCAAGCAGAACCTTGGGTGCCGTCCATTTTACATGGACTTGGACAAGTGCGCGCAGTAGCCATCGCTCCCGTGGAGCCGGAGGACGACCCGCACATATGGACTACGCCTTACGGGGCGCTGTCCATGGCCCAAGAAATCAGCCGGACTTTTGCCAAGGCTGACCCGGCACACAAAAAATTATATCAGGCGCGTCTAAAATCTTTTGAGCGTGAAATGCAACAGCTGCATGAAGCTTTTACGCAAGGGCTGGCTAATTGCCAACATCGGGATGTTATACATATTGGGCATTTGGCTTTTGAGCCCCTAGCACATACATATAATTTAAATTTATCTTTGCTATCCGGCACCGCCAGCCAAGGGGAGCACTCCGTGCAGCGGCTGGCACAACTGGTGCGCCAGGTGCGCCAGAAAAAAGCAACCGCTATCTTTAGTGAAGAAATGTTGCCGCCGGATTTGGCGGCGACGGTCGCGCGGGAGACGCGTGTGCACATACTGCCGCTTTATTCTATAGAAGAAGTAAGCAAACAGGATTTTGACCGGGGTGTTAGTTATGGCGAATATATGCGCCGCAATTTAAAAAATTTACAAGAGGGTTTGCAATGCCAAGCATAATTCACGCGCGCAATATCCGCTTTAAATACACACAGCATTGGGTGCTGGACGGCGTGTCCTTTCGGGTGCGCCCCGGAGATTATGTGGGGGTTATCGGGCCCAATGGCGGCGGCAAAACAACGCTGCTTAAATTAATCCTGGGGCTGGAAAAAGGCGAAGGGATTATCAAGCTGTTTGGCCAGCCGGTTGATCAGTTTACCGCGTGGCAAAAAATAGGTTACCTGGCGCAAAAAAGCCCGGTTTCCCAGTCGCGCTTTCCTATTTCGGTAGAAGAGGTGGTGCTAATGGGGCTGTGCTATGACAGCGCGCATAAAGAAGCCACCCCGGAAAATTTACGCGCCGTGCATCACGCGCTTGCCTTGACGCATGCGGAAAATTTAGCCAAACAAATTTTTTCTAATTTATCTATCGGGCAGCAACAGCGGGTGCTTTTGGCGCGTGCGTTAGTGAGTAACCCGGAGCTGCTGATTTTAGACGAGCCGTCTACCGCGCTAGATGCGGGCAGCCGCGAAATGTTTTTTGCGCTGCTGGGTGAGCTAAACCAAAAGCACGGCGTGACCATTTTGCTCATTACGCATGACACGGGCGAAGTGGGCAAATACATTTCTAAATTTATGTATATTGACCGCGAGCTGGTGTTTTTTGGCGACAAAGAGGAATTTTGCCACTCACAAAAAGTAGCGGACAAGCTGGGGCAATTTGCCCAACATACTATTGACCATTTGCACAATCACGGGCATTGTCCGCTGGGTTGCACGTGCGGACACACGCACAGCACGCAGGAGGCGCACCATGATTAGCGAATTTCTATCTTACGGATTTGTGCAATATGGGTTGGTGGCCGGGTCTTTGGTGGCGGTGATTTGTGCGCTGCCGGGAGTGTTTTTGGTGCTTAAGCGTTTATCGCTCATTGGGGACGGGTTGAGTCACGTTTGTTTGACAGGAGTGGCTCTTGGGCTCGTGACGCAGACAAGCCCGCTGTATATGTCTGTACCGGTGGTGCTGGCGGCGTCTTTTGGTATTTTGCAAATTATGGATAAAATCAAAATTTATGGTGATGCAGCCATTGGTATTGTATCAGCTGCGGGGCTAGCGGTGGGTATTTTGCTGACTGCGCTGGCAGGGGGATTTAATACTGATTTATATGGCTTTTTATTTGGCAGCATTTTAACAGTTACGCGCGCGGAAATTTTTGGCTGCGCGGTTTTATTAGGCGCGCTGCTACTGTTTTTATTATATGGTTACCGGGATTTGTTGGCAGCGAGCTTTGACGAAGCTTTTGCCCTCACACGCGGCGTAGCGGTCAAACGGCTGCACACAATTTTAATTTTGTTTACCTCGCTTGCGATTGTGCTTGCACTAAAAGTAGTGGGGATTTTTTTAGTGTCTGCCCTTATCATTATTCCGCCTGTAACCGCGCTACTGCTGGCGCGCACGTTTAAGCAAGTGTTGTGGCTCTCATGCGGGTTGGCGTTAGTGAGTGTGTGGGTAGGTGTGTATTTATCCTTTATGTTTAATATTCCGTCAGGCGCAACCATTATTTTAGTCAGTTTGCTTTTCTTGCTGATAGCCTATGTGTGGACAAAAATAGGACGCTCTTATGCCCGCTAAAAAAAATGTCTTACCGCTAATTAAGGCGCTGCAAAAATTATATCCTAAGCACGTGATTCCCTTGCATCACAAAAGTGCGTGGGAGCTTTTATGCGCGGTGATTTTATCAGCCCAATGCACGGACGCGCGCGTAAACACTATTACCCCGCATTTGTTTAAAAAATATCCCACCGTATATGATTTGGCTAAAGCTAAGTTGCCCGACGTGGAAAAAATTATTCACTCTGCCGGGTTTTATCATAGCAAGGCACTATCGCTTATTGAAATGTCTAAACGGATTTGTGACGTGTACGGCGGCGAAGTGCCGCAAAATATGGACGATTTGCTCACGCTGCGCGGTGTGGCGCGCAAGACCGCCAATGTGATGCTAGGCGATTATTTTAAAAAGCCCGCCGGCATTGTGGTAGATACGCACGTGAAGCGCCTGGCATTTCGCCTAGGGCTGACGCGGCAAACCGACCCGGTCAAAATAGAAAAAGACCTTACCAAAATTATCCCGTATGAGTATTGGGGCTGGATTGCTATTGCGCTTATTTTGCACGGGCGCAGTATTTGTCCCGCGCGTAAACCGCAATGTGATAAATGCACGCTTGCTAAATTTTGCCCCCGGTGCGACAGACATACCCTTATGGTAAAGAATAGTATTTGAACCCGTCATAGGCACTTGTAACAGTTGCATTAAAAATTTTCTCACAGTACGCGCCTTGGGTGCTGGAGCCGTTTGGTTCCATACATACAATTCTACCGGGCCACACATCATATAAAATACCAAATCCATGATGTGGATATTTCCCTGTCATCCGTTCCAGATAAAAACGCCGAGCACTATATTCTGAAGATGTTGTTGCATATACTTTAAAGTTCCAATCGGCATTAGATACGTTGGTAGAGGAGCCTGTCCACGGCGGCGTAATATCCAGCTCATCAAAAGAGGTGGCATACGTTCCGTTAGCCAGGTGGTAAGCCTGTTGGGCTTGATTGAAAGAAGCAAGCAGCGCGATCGCTTGCATACCGCGTGCTTTTTCCACCGCTTTGGTATATTGCGGTAGCGCTATGGCGGACAGGATACCTATAATTAGCACGACGACGAGTAGCTCAATAAGGGTAAAGGCATGCTTGTCGTTATGAAACAAAGGAGTCATCCCCGAAATTTGTAATCGGGGATCTTCCACGCTTCGTTGTTTTTGTGCGACACAGCCACGGCATACGTTGAAGATTCCCGATACCAACCCTCGGGAATGGTTCTTATTGATATCCTTCTTTTTCTTTTCTGTCATTTCATATTCTCCTGTCTGTTTGCATAAAAAGTCGTTTACTCAAGGTACATTATATTTTGTTTTTTTTTTTTGATTTGTCAAGCGTTTTCTTTTTCTCGTCGGGAAAAAGGGCTGTTAGGGTTCAATACATATGAGACTATTCCGACGACGTTTTCCGAAACAATTTAAGACAATCTCTTTTTATCCTCTTAAAATAAGTCCATCAT
>CAJOLM010000044.1 GCA_905235355.1 uncultured Elusimicrobiales bacterium | reverse complement strand
CCATAGAAGCTTAATTGACAAGCACGGATTGCCTATATCCCCTTGCCAATTTTTACACCAATCCAGTCTCATATGTATTGAACCCTAACAGCCCTATTTGGGCCCCTATTTCAGCGGTAGGAAAAGACATATTTCCAAACAATAAACTATAATTACATCCCCAAAGGAAGACTGGCAATTAAGAAATCCGGCAAACCGGCCGCGCGCATTTTATCTTGCGTTTTGGCTAGGTCATATTTTTCGCGGATGAAAGAAAAAGTCTTGGCCTTACTATCCCACACGCCAAAGGCGGCGCGGGCATCATAATCACGCGGGCGACCGACGGAGCCAGGATTAATCACATAGCGTAGACCTTCTTGCAGCGTAATTGTCTGCGGTTGCGTGGTGGCGTGTATTTCACATATTTCTGCATTACCCTTGATATAGGCTGCAATATGCGTGTGTCCCACAAACAAAATGTCGCCCGTCCAACGCGTGTATAAATCGTGATATTGTTCCCGGGTAGCAAAATATTCTTTGATAGGGTCACGCGGGCTGCCATGCACGACGGTAAATTCTTTCCCCGGCACTATTTCCGGCAAAAAGGAAATACAACGCAGCGAGGCTTCGCTTAATTGGTCCAGGCTCCAGTTACCCACACGCAGAGCCTCTAAATGAAAATAGCTTTGTAGTTCCGGGTGCGTGCGCAACGCGTCGTGATTGCCCTTCACTCCGACGACTAGCCCCTTGTCCGCAAGCTCACTATAGAGTTTCACGCAGGCTTCCGGGTCCGGGCCGTAGCCCACCAAATCCCCGCAGAAAATATATTTTTCGGCGCCTTCTTTTTTAAGACGCGCCAGCGCCACCTGAAAAGCTTCCAGGTTGCCATGCACGTCAGAGAAAACACCGTATTTCATTATTGTACCGCCAGCGCTTCCAGCTCTTCTTTCTTGGCGGCGTCGGTGCGGTCAGCCAAATTGACAGACATGACTTTAGACACACCGCTTTCTTCCATGGTAATGCCGTATAGACGGCGTGCTGATTCCATGGTGCGTTTATTGTGCGTGACCACAATAAACTGCGTGGTGGTGGAAAATTCTTTGATGAGATTGACAAAGCGCTCCACATTGGCTTCGTCCAGCGCTGCGTCCGCCTCGTCCATAATACAGAACGGAGCCGGATTGTGCGTAAAGAACGCAAACAACAGCGATAGTGCCGTCAGCGTTTTCTCACCGCCGGACATAGAGGAAACGTTGAGCAGTTTCTTGCCGGGCGGCTGGGCATAAATTTCAATGCCGGTCTCCAGCAAGTTTTCAGGATCGGTCAGCACCAAGTCACACTCGCCGCCGCGGAAAAGCGTTTGGTAAATGTTCTTAAAGTGCATTTTGACCTGTTCAAAGGTATATTTGAAATTGTCGCGCGTGGTGACATTAATTTTGTGAATGGCGGAGCGCAAATCTTTTTTGGCTTCTTCCAAATCTTTGATTTGGTCGGTTAAGAATTTGTGCCGCTCGGTCAGCGCGTCATATTCTTCCGGCGCGGTCATATTCACGGCGCCCATATTTTCAATGCGCTTGCGTATCATTTTCACGCGCTCGTAATCTACTTGTTTATCGCCAAAATTCAGCTGCGCTTCTTCGGGCGTAATGTTCCAGCTTTCAAATAAACTATTGACGACCGTAGTGCGTTGGCGGCGCGCATTTGCCAGGGCGTTTTCCAAATCATTTTGTTTGATTTGCAAATCCCCGTATTGCTTTTTATCAGCGTTGAGCGCGGTCATTTTTTCGTCAAATTCTTTCTTTAACGCTTCCAGAGACTGGCGCAATTTATACTCGTCTGTTTCCAGCACAGCTAGTGCATCGCGCTCGGTGGACAGTTGCGCCTGGGTGGACAATTTTTCCTCGGCTAGTGCCTGCAAACGGGCATTGGCGGTTTTGGCAGCTTCGGCGCGTTTGCCTTCGTTTTGCAAGAGCGTATTATATTCAAATTCGGTAGATTTCAAATCCACTTCCACATTGTTGCGGCGGATTTTACCTTCGTATAATTTGCCGTTTAATTCCTGCAGGCGCGATTTGGTTTGCTCAGTCTGTTTCTGCAAATCAATTTTTTGCGTTTTCAGTGTTTCGGTTTTCGCTTTCAGTTCGTCTTGTTGTTTGACGATAGCTTCTAAATCGCTTTGCAATTTCTGCACGGTTTGTTTGCGGTTATCCACGCGCAACATAAGCTGCTGTTTTTCTTCTGCCATGCGCGCCAGTTCCGCTTCCGCTTGCTTGAGTTCGCGCTCTTTAGCGGCCATTTCCCCTTGCACGGCCCCGGCTGCCACGGCAGCTTCTTGGGCACTTGCACGCAAAGTGCGCAAGGTTTCTTCGGTTTTGCTTAAGGTGTCATAGGCAGAAATCATATCTTTGGAGCATTTTTCCTCTTGCTCCGTTTTTTCAGCTAGCGCTTGCTTGACGCTTTCTTCCTCGCCCCAATAACCTTCCGGCGCTTTGGCATCTGCTGCGCCCGCGCTTAAAAAGAAGGGGCCATGTAATTGACCGTCTTGTTCGTTATATCCGCCCACCAGCACAGATATCAAATTTTCCAACTCCGGCGCATAGGTGAGTGCACTTTTTAAAGTGCCGGACACAGACGCTGCCGCGGGTACTTTGTCCAGTAAAATAAATTTGCAGCGCGCCTTTTCATTTTCTTTTAATTTTTCCACTGCCGCGCGGGCTGCTGCTTCATTTTCACACAATACCGCATCTAAATATTTGCCAAACGCCTCTTCCACGGCGGTGGCCAATTCCTTTTTATATTTTAAGGCTTTACGAAGCGTGCCTTTTACGCCAGAGATATTGGCCTGGCTGATTAAATTGACACCCACCCAATAGGGGTCATTGGCCCCGGCGCTGCGTATCATTTCCAGTTTAGCATTAAGGGCGGCCTGCTCTGATTTAATGCCGGAAAGCTGCTCGCCCAGTTCGGTGCGTTTTTGTTGCAATTCTTTGAGCGCGGTTTCAGCTTGCGCAATTTGCGTGCGCGCCTCTTGCGCGGCATTTTGCTTGGCTTGCAAGCGGGTGCGGATTTCTTCCAATGCCTGGCGCAACCCGTCCACGCCGGACCCGGCCTGATTGCGTTTTTCTAAGGTGATTAAATCCTCGCTTTCGCGCTGCACATTGGCCTGCTCTAACGCAATTTTGTTTTGGCAGGTCATCTGCTCTTGCACCAGGCGCATGACGTCGTTGCTGGCGCGCTGGATTTGCCCGTCAATCTCGCGCAGCTGCGCGTCTTGCGCTTGAGAGGCAGAAAAAGTTTCGTTGTATTCCTTTTGCAGCGGGGCCAGTTCTGCATCGGCACTAGCCAGCTGCTCTTTAAGCCGCGCAATAGCCGGTTCAATTTCTTTCAGGCGGTTTTGCCCGCGTTCGGCTTCGCTGCCGGAAGCGGCTAACTGGGCCGTAAATTCCGCGGTTAAATTGTCACAGTTTTTGATTGCACCTTCCAGTAGCCCTACCTTATATTTACTGGCGGCAATTTTTTCATTAAATTCGGTAACCTCTTTTTGTTTGTGCGTGAGGTTTAAATCCATAGCCGCGGTTTGGCCTTCTTTGGCAGAGATTTGGTTTTCCAAATCCTTCATGCGGCCGAGTACCGGCTCCAGTTCCCCGGTGTGCTTAGCAATCAGGCCGTCTGACTCCTTAATAGAATAAAGGGAAATGGCAATTTCACTTTCTTTTAATTCCTCGCGGTATTTCTGATACAGGCGGGCTTTACGCGCTTCGCCGTCTAACTTTTTGATTTGCTCGGCAATTAATGCCACCGTGTCAGACAGGCGTGCTAGGTCCATATCCACGCGCTCCAAACGGCGGATACACTCCTCGCGTTTGGCTTTGTATTTGGAAACCCCGGCCACTTCTTCAAACATTTCGCGGCGCTGCTCCGGCGTGGCAGAAAGCACACTTTCTACCCCGCCCTGGTCAATAATAGCGTACCCTTCTCCGCCGATACCGGTATCTAAAAATAAATCGCGTATATCGCGCAAGCGGCACTGTACCTTATTTAAATAATATTCACTTTCCCCGGAGCGGAAGATTTTGCGCGTGACGGTAATTTCATTAAAATCAAGCGGCAGGTTGCGCGTGGAGTTATCAAAAATCATGCTCACTTGCGCCATGTTAAGCGGAGCACGCTTGGCCGTACCATTGAAAATAATATCCACCATAGAAGCAGAGCGCAGCGCCTTCCAACTCATTTCCCCAATCGTCCAGCGCACGGAATCAATTACGTTTGATTTACCGCAGCCGTTCGGCCCAACCACGCAGGTAATGCCCGGCTCAAAGTCCAGCCGCATACGGTCTGCAAAAGATTTAAATCCTACAATTTCTATGGCTTTTAAATACATATTCTTTCCTCTGCTTGGGGATATATATATGTATTATAACATTTACCGCACCCGCGCGGAAAAACGGATTTTACCCCGTGGGGCCCCCGGAAAAATTGTTTTTTATTTTTACTACGCGTACGACGAAAAATACCTCCCGCCCACGCTCCGAGGAAAAATAATGCTTGCAAAAGGCGCAAATATTTATTAGACTTTTTCGGTAAGGGTTTTGGAACCCCTTTCGTGCCGGGCAGGATAGCACGAAGGAAAAAATTTTAGTTTAGTAATCCAAACCCCTGCAACAAAATAAGGATCCTTATAAGGAGGAAGTTCAAAATGGCTGAAAAAGTATTAAAAATTGGCGTAGAACGCGAAGACGGTTTCTTGTACTACATTGATAAAGACGGCGACGTGGCCCGTGTACAAATGGCCCGCGGCGGCAAAAAAGGCGGAAAGCCCAAAAAAGTAGAAAAAACCGGCATCAAGAAAGAAAAAGGATATCTCTATTTCTTGGACAAGAAAGGTGATATCTCTCGTGCCAAAATGGTAAACGCCAAATAAGTTTACTTTTTGCAAAACCCCGCTCAACAGAGCGGGGTTTTTTAAGGCTTATTTTTCAAAACTGCTTTTGTCAGGGAATTTCTCCTGCAAGAATAACACCATTTTTTGACACTGCGTGGCATAATCCCGGTAACACTCATCACAAACAGAAACTGAGACCGATATTTGGGGCTTCCTGTTTTCTCCGTGGCATCTTCGCAAAATTTTAAAAACCGATAAAATTGTGAAGCCCTTGCGCTCCGGCCTGTGCTACCGCACCAGCTTACTAACATCATGACCCATTTGTGTTGCTAAATTCTATCCGGGAGACCTGGCCGGCAACTAATCTTTTTTCCCCCTCTAAACGCCGTTGACACGGTGCGACTATTAATGATTAAATATCTATACGGGTTATCCCGTTTAGATTATACGGAGGAGTTTATGGAAATTAAAGTTACCGCAAAAAATATCAAATTAACGCCGGCAATTAAACAATTTGTCCAAGCGCGCGTTAATAAACTGGAAAACTACTTTGACGACGTTGTATGGGCGCAAGTGCTCTTGTCAGTAGAAAAGAAAATTAACCAACGGGCTGAAATTATTATTCACGCCGGCAGAAAAAACACGGTCTCTGCCTCTGCCGTGGAACATGATTTGTATAAAGCTATTGATGCAGCCGTGACCAAAGCCGAAGCACAAATGAAAAAAGCCAAAAGCAAATCTAAATCCAAACGCACGATTACCAAAACCGCAGCCGTGGAAGAAATGGCCTCTTTTGGTGATCACATTTTGCTGCCGGCTAATGATGTGAAATTTTCCGTCATTAAACAAGTAGAAGTCACCCCGATGAACCCGGAAGATGCCGCCTATGAAATGGAACGCTTGGGCTATTCCTTCTGGATGTTCTTAGACGAAGATTCCAAACAAATCAACTTGATTTTTAAACGTTTGGACGGCACATACGGTTTAATTAAACCGATTAAAAAGAAATAAAAACACGAAGGTGTGCGGTGCAAAAATTCACCAAATCCGTATCAATCAGCCAACTACTCCAGGTGAAAAGTCTTCACCTGGAGCTGGTTTGCGGAAAACGCTTCCTGGACCGGACCATTACCAATACGCACATTAACCGCCCCGGGCTGGTATTATGCGGACAATTGGACCATTTTCACGCCGACGCTATACAACTTTTTGGCAAAGCAGAGCAAGAATTTTGCTTAAACGCCGAGCCGGACGAATTAGAAGAAAACATCTTTAAGATGTTAACTAAAGGCTATGTGCCGTGCGTCATCATGGCCGCCGATTTGAAACCATTACCCGCTTTAAAAGAAGCCTGCAAACAGGCCGAAGTGCCCATCTTGCGCTCTTCTTTGCGCTCTACCGAAATAATTTCCCGGTTGCGCCGCGTGCTGGATGAGCAGCTCGCGCCCGTGACCCATATGCACGGCGTGCTGCTGGGCGTAAGCGGCGGCGGGGTACTTATCCGCGGGGAAGCCGGCATTGGCAAGAGCGAATGTGCGCTGGAGCTGATTAAACGCGGACACATTTTAATTGCAGATGATGTGGTAGAAATACAACGGCGTGGGGACCGTCTGATTGGTTCCTGTCCGGAGATGCTTAAGCACTATATGGAAGTGCGTGGGCTGGGTATTTTGGATATAGATTTATTATTTGGTATTAGTGCCACATCTGATGAAATTACCGTCGGGCTGGAGGTGGTATTAGTACCTCCGGCGGAAAAAATTGACCGCCTGGGGGTGGACCAAAAAACCACCACCATTTTAGGTGTAGAAATTCCGTCACTCACGCTGCCAGTTACTCCGGGGCGCAACCTGGCGGTACTAATAGAAGTTGCTGCGCTTAATCAGCAGCTCAAAGCGCAAGGCATTTTCTCGGCCAAAGAATTTAGCCGTAAGATGCTCAATCGCATGAAAACAAAAGGCAAAAAACATGCAACACAAGCGTAAACTGTTCATTATTACCGGTATGAGCGGCGCGGGCAAAAGCCAGGCGCTCAAGATGTTTGGTGACTTAGGGTTTTATTGCGTAGATAATTTACCCATGGCACTGTTTGCCCAATTTGCAGATTATGTCAAAACCCACCCGGAACTAACCAATATTGCATTGGGTGTAGATGTGCGCGAGGGCGAGCGGCTAAAAGAACTCCCGGCCTTACTAAAACAAAATACGCAAAAAGATTTTGCCACTACCGTCATTTTCCTAGACGCCAGTGAGGAGTGTCTGATACGCCGTTTCTCCGAAACCAAGCACAAACACCCCATCCACAAAAAACTGGCCGCCGCTATTGCGCACGAGCACAAACTGCTGGCCCCTTTGCGCGTAGCTGCCAATAAAGTGATTGATACTACCGATTTAAATTTGGGCGAACTGAAAGAAAAAATCGCCGCGCTGCTGGAGTTAACCAAAGAAGGCGAAATGCAAATTTCCGTCGTATCCTTTGGGTTTAAAAATGGTATCCCGAAAGATACAGATCTAGTGATGGACGTACGCTTTTTACCCAATCCCTATTATGTGCCCAGCTTGAAAACAAAAACAGGGTTAGACCAAGCCGTGCAAGATTATATTTTATCCTTTGACCAAACGCGGGAATTTTCCGCCCGCTTTACCGATTTGATTAAATACTTAATTCCCTTGTATATCAAGGAAGGAAAAAGCTATTTAACCATTGCCATGGGTTGCACAGGCGGCAAGCATCGTAGTGTTTTTATGGCGCACCAATTGGCAGAAACCTTACGTCAACAGGGGCTGAGTGCCTCTGAATTTCACCGGGATATAGGATTATAATTATGGTAGAACTCGTACTTGTTACACACGGCCAATTGGCCAAAGAAATGTTGGAAACCGCGGACCAAATCTTGGGCAAAAGCGCCGAAGGTGTGAAAACAATGTCCGTCACGGAAGCCACTTCTGTAGATCAAGGAGCCAAAGAACTGCAAGCTCTTATGGGTGATATCCCAGACGGTGTGGTAATTTTGACCGATATCTTTGGCGGCAGCGCCACCAATATCGCTTTGCGCGCTACTAAAGACGTGGCCAAAGCGCACGTCATTACGGGGCTGAACTTGAGCATGCTACTTACCGCTTTAAACAGCCGCAAAAAATTAACGGAAAAAGAATTGGCGCTAAAAATTGAATCCGACGGAAAACGCGCGGTTATTAACGCCACAGAATTACTCATTTAAGAGGCGGATATGCCCATTATTTTTGCACGGGTGGACGACCGGTTAATTCACGGACAAATCGTCCAAGCCTGGCTACCGGAACTGAATATTGATGAAGTGGTGATCCCCTGCTCGCAAGAGCAAGAAAAGCACATGAATAAAAAATTATTGCGTCTTTCCTTGCCCTTTGAGTATGATCTGTCCGTGTTGGAAACAGAAAACTGCGTGGCGTATATGGCCAACTCGGGCAAGCGCATTTTTCTGCTCATGGAGTCGTTGCAGGATTTCCAGCGCCTGGTGGAAGACGGGCTGCAGATTAAATCCTTAAATATTGGCGGCATGCATTTTAAAGAAGGGGCACAAAAATTGGCCGAGCATGTTTTTTTAGATGAACAAGATAAAAATACGTTAAAAATTCTAACAGATCTGGGTATAGAGGTAGAAACACGCGCTGTCCCCAGTTCTGCGTCTATGTCTATAAAAGAAATACTATCATGAGCGTAAGCATTATTGGGTTTTGTTTATTTGCCGCACTACTGGAGCTGGACATCACTTATGCGTTTCAGACGCTGGTGTCGCGCCCGATTGTGGCAGGACCTTTATTTGGTTTGCTCACAGGGGACGTCATGGCAGGCTTGCAGGTAGGCATTTTTGCGGAACTGTTGCTAACGGATATTTCTCCGTTAGGGGGCATCATTCCGCCTAGCGGGGTTATAGCAGTGGCAATCCCAATGATTTTGCATTTCTTAGGAATA
>CAJOLM010000043.1 GCA_905235355.1 uncultured Elusimicrobiales bacterium | reverse complement strand
TCCTTTATTTAATGACAGCGTGAGAGCATTTACGCTTATTGAATTATTAGTCGTCGTGCTGATTATCGGTATATTAGTCGCGATTGCTCTGCCGCAATACCAAATAGCCGTCGGAAAAGCACGCTATACCCAATTAAAGCCTTTGACCCGCGCCATTGCGGACGCCCAAGAAGTTTTTTATATGGCAAACGGACAATATGCCGCTACTTTTGACGAACTTGGCTTTGACACACAAGACAATTCTACTACATATACAACGATTATATCTTCCTCTCCTAACAACATACAATGCCATTTAATGACCAACTTTCGTGCCACGTGCCGTACATATATTAACAACACACAAACCAGTTATGAAATATGGTTGCAACACTCCGGCAAGCCGGGTAAAATCGGTTGCCTTGTTTATAGTACAGATACCAACTCTATTCCTAACCGGCTATGCAAATCAGAAACAGGATTGATTACCCCCTCCGAGCAAGCGAATACTTATCTCCGTTGGATTTATTCCAATTAATAAAATACTATGCATCCCTCGGTGAAGCCGAGGGTTTTTCATATGCGGACCCTGGCCTAGATTACTAGTCCGCTAGATATCTAGCTGCAACAGTTCCTATCGCTTGCGTTTCCGATTGTGATAAAATATATGTCATCTCCGAAACTCTCACTCCGCCATCCCCGAAGGCTGCAATCGGGGATCTCAGCCTTATAAAACAGCAAAGCGGTTGAGATTCCCGACAAAGACATTCGGGAATGACAACATTTGTATCTTTTTTGGGAAGCCTCTCACCTGCCCCCTATGGGCACCCTCTCCCTCACCGGGCGAGGGGAAAGCACAGTGGGGCTACCTGCCGTTATAAAACATATGTCATCCCCGAGTGTTTCTGTCGGGGGATCTCCCGCTTATTTGGCTATTTATAAATAAGATTTTTCCTTATTTAATACACCACAATCAGCGGAAGATTCTCAACTACAACCTTGAGAATGACACTTATTTTTATATATCAATGTGAAACTCCCCGAGCTCCCGCCTAGGGTGTCCTATAAGGTACTCAAAAACACCATCCGTTTGCCGGGTGGTGTTTTTGATTTAGTTAACTTATTTTGCTTCTTTCTGTGATTTGTAATGCGTGTGCAAGAGTTGGTGCGCTTTCGGCCCCCCAATCTTGTCTAACACGCGGCCATACAAGGCCATGACGTCTTTGTTGTCTTGGGATTTGTAGGCCAGTTTAGCGTCGTCAGCATACAACCCTTTGGCGCGCTGCTTGCGGATTTTCCAACCTTCGTACTGCGGCTGACCCGCGCCCGCCACACAACCGCCTTGGCAGCTCATGACTTCAATAAAGTCATAATGCGCTTTGCCGGCTTTGACGTCCTCTAACAATTTGCGCGCGTTTTTCAGTCCGCTGGTTACCGCCACGCGCACCTTGATATCGCCTACTTTCAGTTCGGCTTCTCTAAACTCTTTCGTTTCGCGCAAACTTTCAAAAATCACATTGCCTTCACGTTTGGGGTCCAGCTCGGCTGCTGCATAACGCAACGCCGCTTCCATCACGCCGCCCGACGCACCGAAAATGACGCCGCCGCCGGTTTTGGTACCAAACGGGTGGTCAAATTCTTCGTCGGCCAGATTGGCAAAATCAATACCCGCATCTTTAATCATGCGCGCCAGCGCAACGGTGGTGACCACATGATCTGTATCCGGGTTGTCATCTACATAGAATTTATCCAGCTTGGCTTCCATTTTCTTAGCCGAGCACGGCATCACAGCGACCACGACTAAATCTTCGCGTTTGCCGCCGCGTTCCACAAAGTCCGCTTTCAGCACCGGGCCCATCATTTGCATAGGCGAGCGCGCAGAGGACAAGTTCGGGATAAATTCCGGCACAAATTTTTCCACATAGCTGACCCAGGCCGGGCAGCAGCTGGTCAGTTGCGGCAAGTGGTCTTTTTCCGTAAATCGGCGGATAAATTCAGACGCTTCTTCCACAATCGTCAAATCTGCTGCAAAAGACGTATCATACACATAGTCAAAACCCAGCATACGCAAGGCCGCGGCAATTTTGCCGTCCACCGATACGCCCGCCGGGATGCCAAAAATTTCGCCCAGCCCCACACGCACCGCCGGAGCAATATGCACGGCGACTTTTTTGGTCGGGTGATTAATGGCTTTATACACATCTTCCACTTCAGCGGAGTTCGGTGTCAAAGCACCCGTCGGGCAGACGCGCGCGCACTGACCGCAAGAGACGCACTCTTTGCTTTCGCACATGCTCTTATCAAAAGCAGTGGCGATTTTGGCTTTGTATCCGCGGCAGGCAAAATCAATCGCACCGATACTCTGGATTTCATTACACACGCGCACGCAGTTGCCGCACAAAATACATTTGCTCGGGTCGCGCACCAAAGCAGAGGAAGTGCAATCGCGTTGCGTTTTGACATTTTTGGATTTAAAGCGGACACTTGTCACGCCCATATCTTTAGCCATTCTTTGCAATTTGCAATTGCCGGATTTTTCACAAAGGGTGCAATCGTGATTGCCAGAGGCTAGCAGCAGCTCCAAATTAATGCGGCGCAGCTTGCGTACTTCGTCGGTATTTACATGAATTACCATACCGTCTTTGGGCGGTACGGTACAAGAGGTGACCACGCCTTTGCCTTCCAGCTCCACCAGGCACATACGGCACGCGCCAAATACAGCCAGCTCCGGCTGGTAGCAAAAAGTGGTAATGTTAAAACCGGCTTTGCGCACCAGCTCTAACAGATTTCTTTCTCCTTCAATGGCTACTTTTTTTCCTTCAATGGTTACAAATTTTTGTGCTGTGTTTTCCATAATTACGCTCCTACCGTGTCACGGCGCCAAATTTGCAAGTACGCTGGCAGTTGCCGCATTTGATACATTTGTTTGCATCTATTTGATGCGGTTTGCCTACTTGTCCGTCAATAGCGCCTACCGGGCAAGCGCGTTTGCACATGCCGCAGCCCTTACATTTATCGGCTAAAATACGATATTTCGCCAGGGCCTTACACACCCCCGCCGGACAGGTTTTGTCCTTCACGTGGGCGATATATTCTTCGCGGAAATTCTTTAAGGTAGAAAGCACCGGGTTCGGAGCCGATTGCCCCAACCCGCACAAAGAAGTTTTCTGCACGGCACGGGCAAGCTCCTCTAGCGTGTCCAGCGTTTCCATGGTACCGCGGCCTTCCACAATATCGGTCAGCAGCGAAAGCATCTGGTCCGTCCCTTCGCGACACGGCACACATTTGCCGCACGATTCGTTCTTGGTAAATTCCAGGAAGAAGCGCGCCACATTGACCATACAAGTATGCTCGTTCATGACCACTAGACCACCCGAACCAATCATGGCACCGACGGATTTTAAAGAGTCAAAATCAAGCGGCAAGTCCAGCTGGTCTTTGGTCAAACAACCGCCGGACGGCCCGCCGATTTGCGCAGCTTTAAACGCGTCTTTATTAATCGTACCGTCGGAGTTGGTGGTACCGCCTGCCACATTGTCAATCAGTTGGCGCAAGGTCGTACCCATGGGCACTTCGGTCAGCCCGGTATTTGCCACGTGACCTGTAACGGCAAAGGTCTTAGTGCCGGAGCTTTTTTCGGTACCGATTTTCTTAAATTCTTTCGCGCCCATTTCATACACTTTGGGCACTAGAGCCAATGTTTCCACATTGTTCACAACCGTCGGTTTTTGGAACAACCCTTTGGAACTGGTGCGCGGCGGTTTGACACGCGGCATACCGCGGCGGCCTTCTACAGAAGCGATTAAGGCGCTGGCTTCACCGCAGACGTATGCGCCCGCGCCTTCCATCACGCGGATGCGGAAATTTTGGCCCGAGCCAAATACATTGTCGCCTAAAATGCCTAATTCTTCGGCCTGTTTGATAGCCGCGCGGATGCTGCGTACTGCCAGCGGATATTCCATACGCACATACACCACTCCTTCATCAGCTCCGGTGGCGCGGGCGGCAATCATCATACCTTCTAATACGGCGTTGGGGTTTCCTTCCATGACGGCGCTATCCATAAAAGCACCCGGGTCCCCTTCGTCGCCGTTGCAAACGATATATTTTTTGGGTTCTTTTTCCAAGCGGGCCGAATCCCATTTTTTACCCGTCGGGAAACCTGCCCCGCCGCGGCCGCGCAAGCCGGACTCAATCATTTCCTTGCATACTTCTTCCGGCGTCATTTCCGTAAATACGCGTTTGGCTTGGGCATAACCGCCGTTAGCAATATACTCGTGAATATCCCGCGGATTGATGCGTCCGCTGTCTTTTAACAAGATGCGCTGCTGCTTGGCATAAAACGGAATATCATCTTTATGTTCGCACACGTCGCCTGTGGCCGGGTTGTGATATAACAAGCGGTCAATCACTTCCCCTTTCACGACGGTCTTTTCAATAATTTCCGGCACGTCTTCCGGTTTGACATGGGTGTAAAAAATGTCATTAACCGTCACCAGCGGACCGTGTGCGCAGAAGCCTTGGCAACCGCTTAAGCTTAAATAGTGGCCTTGACACTCTTTGCTGATTTCCAAGCAGAAGGTAACTTTTTGTTTCTTCATTTCCGCCTGAAACGCCTCATACACTTTCATACAACCGTTCGCCACACAACCGGTGCCGCCGCAAATGGTAATGCGCCCGGCGATTTGTTTGTATTGGCTATTAAATTCTTCGGTAATTTTTTTCAGATCTTTATTTAGCATGAGCGGCCTCCTGTTTGACCATATCATCAATTAAGGCAGTGGCCTTTTCCGGGGTGACTTGCCCATACACGCTCTGGTCCATAACCATAACCGGGGCCAACCCGCACGCGCCCAAACAATACACGCATTCTAAGGTAAACATACCGTCGGCAGAGGTGTCTTGCCCGGCTTTTAAGTTTAGCTTTTTGCTAATGGCATCAATCAGCGCAGAAGACCCTTTCACATGGCACGCCGTACCATTACACACTTTAATAATGTGTTTTCCTTTCGGTTTGATAGAGAAATGGGCAAAGAACGTCGCCACGCCAAACACTTTGGCGGGAGAAATGTTAAGTTTATCTGCGACGTAGCGCATCACGTCTTCGGGCAGATAAGAATAAATATCTTGTACATGCTGCAGAATAGGGATGAGTTTAGAGCTGTCATAGTTAAACTCTTCCAGCACTTTATCCACAGGGGCAAACTTTTCTGTCATGAAGTCTCCTTAATTTAGCACTTTAAAAAGATTACATCAAACTGTTTCTGCGCGGGGAAGCGCAGCCAAAAAGGGCGCAAAAACCCTCTTTGTTCTATTATATATAATTAGGAAGTCTTTTGGGGAGTAGAACGGAAGCGAAAAACCCTATAATTTAATACACAAGGCGATAAAATAGCCTGTCATTAGCACTAACCCGGCCGGCACGGCTACGCGCGCCCACTCACGGCTTTTGATGCCCAGCTTTTCAGACGCTACAATGTTGGGCAAATTGCCCTGCAGCAGCATACTGCCAAACGCCGCCAGCCCAATGACCATATACATCAGGTCCGGCACGGACACGGTTGGCGTGACCTCAATAGCGGCCAGCGTGGCATTATCAATAATGACGGACACGGAATTGGCCCAAAACAGCACCTTGCCGCTTAAATGCGCAATCGTGTGCTGCGCAAACGGGCGCAAGCCTGTACTAATTAAATGCAACGCCGTAACAAACAGATAAATATGCCACGTCCGGCGCAGCATAGATTTGTAATTTTCTTTATCTTCCCGGATATGCAGCTGCACCAGTGTATTAGCATGGCGCACCGTGTGTCCGGCTGCAAACCCCATGAGCGCAATACCCGGCACAATCCACCAGAAAAAATGCCGCAGCATAAAGAAAAAATCAGCCTTATGCGGCCCGGCAGTCAGTTCATTATAAATAATCAGCCCCAGCGGTTCAGCCAAGGGCAGCAGCACCGCGCCCAAACCGATAGCATAACAGGCATAGACCGTTACTTTAATCATTTGGTCGCGCTCTAAACTAACCACCTGCAGCACTTCAGCCAGTATCAAAGCCGCTACGGTTACACTAAACACGCTGCTGGTCAGACCGAGCAGAACAACCAAAATAGCAAAACTATGCCGCGGCTCAAGATACCGAAATAAAATAAATAAAATGCGGAAAATATAGCGCGAATAATAATTGAAAATGACGCTGACCACCAGCACAATAAACGCCACATTGACAGGCGCGTTTAACGTCTGATAAATAAATTCATAAGTCCAACCGCCGGCAATAGTCACCGCCGCCACGCCTACCAGCAGCAAAAATATTTCCAAATGATTTTCCACCCATTTGGACACTAGCGGCCACACCAGTAAATTGACTACTACAATCGCCAGCAGAATTGTTTTCAGCAATACTAAATCCATACATATATTTTATCAAATCGCACGCAGGCACGCGGGCACTCCTGCACGATTTCTGCATATTTTGGTAAAATAATAGTGTTGTAACACTATTCTAATTAGGAGAAACAGATGAAAAAATTATTTACCGTACTAACGGTATTGGCTGCTGCAAGCACTGCCTTTGCCGCCCAAACCTGCAACTGCCAAGCCGGCGATGCTGACTGCGATGTCAGCTGTGTACAAACCAAAGTAGCTGCTGCCCGTGAAAACGCAACGGAGCAAATTCAAATCACGGAAGCGGCCGTCGTTACCACCAAAGCTTCTAAAGCCGATTTGAAAGCTGCTGCCAAAGCACAAAAGAAAGAAGCCAAAGAAGTAGTGGCCGAAAAGAAAGCCGAACTCAAAGCTGCTAAAAAAGATCAAAAAGCCACTGCTAAACAAGTAGTTGCTGACAAAAAAGCTACCTTGAAAGAACAAAAAGCAGAAGGCAAAGCCAAAGTAGAAGCCGCCAAAGAATCCGGCAAAGCCAAAGTAGATGCCGCTAAAGCTAAAGTAGAAGAAGCCAAAGCAGCCGTCAAAAACGCTTCCACCAAAGAAGAAAAAGCTGCTGCCAAAACAAAGTTAGAAGATGCCAAAGCGAACTTATCTGCCAAGAAAGCTGCCGCCAAAGAAACGGTAAGATCTACGGAAAAGAACGCAAAAAACGAAGTCAACGCTTGGAAATCTTTAACCAAATAAGTTTTTCAAGTCACACAAAACCCCGCTCACTTGAGCGGGGTTTTTTATGCGCTGTCTTGCGCGCCTTGGCAAATTTGCTATACTAAAATGGTAGTTACAATTTTATCTGTTTTTGGAACCGTTTAAGAAACGGACTTTGCCGTTAGGCAAGAGTATCCTCTCCAAAAACAGCCGATGTCAGGCACAAAATGAACGGATTAATTACCCGGGCGTTTTGTGCCGAGTGTTTGCCGTGCTATGCACGGCAGACTACGGCTGTTCTTGGTTGAAGTGAGGATACTCTCAAGCAAGACACAGCCGTTTTTGTTGCGTTTCAAAATAGAAAAAGGAGACTGTTATGAAACACAACAAAAATGTAAACAAAGTGTCATCCCCGAGGAATGTTGTCGGGGATCTTCGACTTACTTGCCGTTATTTCACTCAGCGGTTGTTCCCTTGTTTAATAAAAACAAAATCAGCGGAAGATTCCCGACAGAAACCTTCGGGAATGACATTATATGATAAGCAACAAGCCTTCACCCTAATAGAATTATTAGTCGTCGTACTCATCATTGGTATTTTATCTGCTATTGCCTTGCCGCAATATGAAAAAGCTGTATGGAAAAGCAGAAATGCCGAGCTAAAAACACTTGTTAAATCAATATATCAGGCACAACTTGTTTATTTTATGGCAAATGGAACTTATGCAGGTAATTTCAACGAACTGGATGTAGATTTACCATTAGAAGCACCTGCACAAAGCGGCACTCACGAAAGTATCTGCTATTACGGTATTCAAGGAACTGATTCTGTGAGACAAGGAAAAGATTTCCGTGTGATTATTAATGCCACAAACTTGGCTGCTCATGGCACTATTTTTGCTTATTACACATCCGGCAAATATAAATGTAATGGTTTCCGAATACCTTCTACAAGGCACCCCGGACAGCTAGCGTGTGCAGAGATAAATCCGGCACCTGGCGACTTTTGCGAAAAATTAGAAAATGGTTTTGATAAAGTGGACGGCAATGGTGTACAAACCTGGCAACTTCCTTAATTATAGTCATATTAAAAAACCCCGGCGCTGAAAAGCACCGGGGTTTTTCACTAATAATCTTTTATTTCGCTTTGGCGCGCTTGATAGCATCTACCACTTTGGGCAGCAGTCCCAGGTCAATCGCCGCGCGCGGCGCACCCAGGCAATTTCACGCTCTAACAGGCGCTTTTTGCCAATTTGGTTTTTCTACAACGTCGCTTCATTGGTTACAATTTTTACAGGGCGGTTTTTTGTGCCCCTTCAGCTATCTATATTACGAAGAAAAAATAAATATGGTAAAAAAACTGCAAAAAAGACCGCCAAGAAAGTAGTCAAGTCGGCGGTCAAAAAAGCTATTAAAAAGCTGCTAAAAAGAAGGTTATTTTTGATATTTCCAAGCCCAATAACCGTTTGTTGTATTTTTTTGCCCAGAATGGCCCGTTTCTGCTTTACAAATACTATTTTGTGCAGAATTTTCATCCAGATTACGTCCCAAACATAACCGTAGATTAGTTTCAAGATTAATTTGATATGCCATCCCTATTATAGTATTATTGCATTGCACACGAGCTTCACCGCCATCTGTTGTTTGATCATATATGATGCAATATCCCCAGGGAAAGTCACACCGGGTGTCTGCTTCATTTGGAGTACAAACCCCCAAATCAGATATGACTTTAGTATACGTTCCGTTAGCTAAATAATAAACCCGTTCCGCTTGTTCCAAACCATGTGCCATATTTTTCATCGCGGCATAACGTGTTTTCATAACTGCTTTTTGATATTGCGGCAACGCAATAGCGGACAATATGCCGATAATGAGTACGACAACTAATAGTTCAATAAGCGTAAAGGCG
>CAJOLM010000042.1 GCA_905235355.1 uncultured Elusimicrobiales bacterium | reverse complement strand
CTTACCGCCCGTCCGGATTTACCTATTCTATTTCCAGCGTGGGCGCGGTAAACCCGTTGTCCGACATAGAAGTCAGCTGCGTATTAGGCGAACAATCCGCCAGCGATATGGGGCAGCAAACCTGTAATTTATTTTTCCAAACGTTAGTGCAGCAGTATAATACCTTGCTCCAAGAGGCCAAAAACCATGCAGCTTTATAATACCGAAAGTCACCGCAAAGAGCAATTTACTCCGCAAAATACCGCGCAGGTAACTATGTATTGCTGCGGTCCGACGGTATATAATTATGCGCACATTGGCAATATGCGCACCTATATTTTTGAAGATTTGCTGGACCGCACGCTGCGTTTGCATTGGCCTGTCAAACACGTGATGAACGTGACAGATGTGGGGCACTTGGTGTCTGATGCCGACGACGGCGAAGATAAAATGGAGCTAGGTGCTGCGCGCGAAGGCAAAAGCGCGTGGGATATTGCCAAATTTTACGAGGAAAAATTCTTTGCTGATTTTGACGCATTAAACTGCACGCGCCCGACGGTCATCAGCCGCGCTACGGAGCACATCAAAGAAATGATTGCACTCATCAAAACACTGGAAGAAAAGGGCTATACGTATCGCACTTCCGACGGCATTTATTATGACACGTCTAAATTCCCGCGCTATGATGCATTGGTGGGCCGCAGCCGTTTAGAAGGGTTAAAGGGCGGCGCGCGCGTGGAAATGAGCGAGGAAAAGAAAAACCCGACCGATTTTGCGTTGTGGAAATTTTCTCCCAAAGATAAAAAACGCCAGATGGAGTGGGACAGCTCGTGGGGGGTTGGTTTTCCGGGTTGGCACATTGAGTGTTCGGCCATGGCTATGAAGTATTTAGGCAATACGCTGGATATTCATTGTGGCGGCATTGACCATGTGTCCGTGCATCACACGAACGAAATTGCCCAAAGCGAAGCAGCCACCGGGCAACGCTATGTGCGTTTTTGGGTGCATGGCGAATTTTTGGTTTTGCACGCGGGCAAAATGTCTAAATCCGGCGGCACTTTTTTAACCGTGCAGAGCTTGCGCGATAAAAGATATGACCCGCTGGATTACCGTTATTTTTGTTTGACCGCGCATTACCGTACGCAGCTGGAATTTACCTTTGAGGGGCTGGATTCGGCACGCAAGAGCTTGCAAACGTTGCGGCGGGAAACGGCCCGCGCAGTAGCGGAAGCAGCCGGTCTTTCCTTGACGGGGAAAGAAAAGGACGCGCAAGCGAAATTTCAAGCCGCTATGGAAGATGATTTGAACGCACCCAAAGCGCTGGCGGTGGTGTGGGAAACCTTGCGCGGCGGTGAATTAAATGCCGCGGAAAAAGTGGCATTTTTAAAATTTGCTGACAGTATTTTGGCGTTGGATATGTTCCGCGCTCCGCAAGAAGCAGCGGCAGAAAGTTTGCCGGAGCAAGTAGAGGCATTGTTGCAGGCGCGCGCGGCGGCACGCCAGGCCAAGGATTACAAAAAATCTGACGAGCTGCGCGACCAGTTGGCGGCGGCAGGATACCGTGTGAAAGACACGCCCCAAGGCCAACAAGTAGAAAAAATCTAGTCAGTCTGTTTTTGCAACCGGGCCCTATTTTGGGTCCGATTTTTGAGTACCTTACAGGACACCCCAGGCGGGAGCTCGGGGAGTTTCACGTTGTTTTTGTGGTAGAAAAGAGAGGGCAAGATGGGGCTTGACTTGTTTTTTTTTTTTGATACAATACGGGGGTACGGAAGTATAAAAAGATGTCATGCTGAAAGGTAGTTATTCAGCATCTTCCGATTTCCAAGTTGTTGCTGTTTAAAATAAACGGCAGGAACAAGGGAGATTCCCCGACTACAACCTTCGGGGACAGGCTCTGAGCAACGACACCTCAGGATGACAACATGATTAATACTAACAGGAGAAAATATGGAAAATAAAAATAGAAATAAGAACCATTCCCGAATGTTTTTATCGGGAATCTTCAACGCATGCCGTGGTCGTGTCGTACAAAAACAACGGAGCGTGGAAGATCCCCGATTACAAATTTCGGGGATGGCTCCTTTGTTTGATAACGGCAAGCACGCATTCACGCTTATTGAATTATTGGTCGTCGTACTCATTATCGGCATATTGTCTGCCGTCGCGCTGCCGCAGTATCAAACGGCAGTAAGGAAAGCACGTGCCACGCAGCTGATGGTGGCAGCGAACGCTATTCGTCAAGCGCAAGAGGCGTATTTCTTGGCAAACGGAGAATATTCGCTAAATTTTAATGACTTGGATTTATCTATATCGGGTTGTAGTGTTCATGAATCGGGAAATACATGTAGGGCAAAAGATTTTGTGTGTTATGTAAATGATGGATATGCTGATGATACTGGCAAGCCAATCGGACAGGCCTACTGCGTGGAGCCAAATGAATTACTATATGGCATGGCAAATAATACTGGCAGAACGTATTGCATTGCTTATACTAGCCAAGCAGATCAGGTTTGCAAAAACATGGGTGGTAGCAGTACAGGTGGATCTACGTATATCATCCCATAGCAATTAAAAAATCATGGTACTTTTGCTGCAAGAATAAACACCCCGCTTTTCGGCGGGGTGTTTGCTACAAAATCATACCGCCGCCAAGGACCACGTCGCCGTCATATAATACGGCACTTTGCCCGGCGGTAATAGAGAGTTGCGGCTGCTCAAATTTTGCTTCAAAGCCGTTTTCCGTCACGGTAATATGCGCGCGGGCGGCATTGTGCAAATTGCGGATTTTTACGTCGCAATCAAACTGCGCCGCGGGCGGCTCTGCCGCTATCCAGCTGACATTTGTAGCAGTCAGTATGTCTGAATAAAGCGCTTCTTTCGGGCCGATAATAACCTGATTTTTTTCAGCGTCTAATTTGACCACGTACATCGGCTCTTTAAACCCGCTAATGCCAAGCCCTTTGCGTTTGCCAATGGTGTAGCGCCAAATGCCGTCGTGGTGGGCAACTACTTTGCCGTCTAAAGTCACAATGTCGCCGGGTTTATCAGAGAAATTTAACAGGTCATTATAATCGCCGCAATAAAAGTCCATACTGTCTTCTTTATCGGCTACTTTCAGCCCGGCCTGGCGCGCTTTTTCGCGGATTTCCGGCTTGTTTTTTTCGCCTAGCGGAAAGAGTACATGGGCCAGCTGCTCCTGTTTTAAGCGGTACAAAAAATAACTTTGGTCGCGCGATAAATCCAGCGCCCTTTTAAGCTGGTATTTGCCGGATTTTTCGTCGTATGCTACGCGTGCATAATGCCCGGTGGCAAATTTATCAAACGCAATACCTTGCGCGCGGGCTGCGGTGGGCAGCACGCCAAATTTGATTAAACTGTTGCACAAAACGCACGGATTGGGGGTACGCCCGCAGGAATATTCCAGCCGGAAATTTTCCAACACCGTTTGTTTGTAAGCGTCTTTGCAATCTACGGTAACGTAATCAATGCCGAGTTTATTTGCAATGGCGGTGGCCTCTTGCACGTCGTCTTTATCAGGCGCCAAACAAGCATTTTTTTTAGGCCCTTGCGGAAGGGGCAAGTCCGGATCCCAGATGAGCATGGTCGCGCCAATGACGCGGTAGCCTTGCTCTTTGAGCAGCACGGCTGTGGCAGCGGAATCCACCCCGCCGCTTAAGCCAACGAGTACAGTCTCTTTGTCCATCATTTCCTCACAAAATCAAAATTGTACTTAAGGTTGAAAGCCAAAAGGACACTATATTGTAGTATTTTTGCGCGCCGCCGCGCCGGGATTACTCATCACGCAAAGACGAAATGCGCGACGCTTGCACAGCCGCCTCTTCGCTTAAAGCGTCTGCCTGACTGGCCTGATTTTTGGCGTAGAGTTTGCGCACGGAAGAATAAATGCGGTTAAATGCAGCCACAATACGCGGGTCAAACGCTTTGCCGCTTTCACCCAAAATGTAGAGGTAAGCGTCGTCCGTTTTCCACGCTTTTTTGTACACGCGCGCTACGCACAACGCGTCAAATACGTCGGCGACGGTTACAATGCGCGCCTCCAAGGGGATTTCTTCTGCTTTCAGGCCCTTGGGGTATCCGGTACCGTTCCATTTTTCGTGGTGGTATAAACTCATTTTGTGGGCGACTTGCAAAACTTTAGAGTGCGCCCCTTCCAAAATGCGCCCGCCGTAAATGGTGTGCGACTTCATAATTTCAAATTCTTCCGGCGTTAAGCGGCCCGGTTTAAGCAAAATGTTATCGGCCAGTGCCACCTTGCCAATGTCATGCAGCGGGCTGGCATTTTTAATCAACTCGGCCTGTTTTTTGCTAAGCCCCAGCGCCAGCGCCAAGAGGTACGAAATAATGCTGATGTTCTTTAAGTGCGCGCGGGTATCTTGCTGGTCGCGATATTCGGCCGTGACAGCCAAGCGGTAAATGGTTTCCAATTGTGCAATATGTACGTCCTGATACAATTTGGCAATTTCAATAGAGCTGGCAGCCAGGGTGGCCAGCAGCAGCAAAATGCCTTCGTCTTTTTTATCAAAAGGCGTGCCGTCTGATTTATTGGCTACTTGGAAAACGCCCAGCACCTTGCCGGAATTATTTTTAAGCGGCACGGCGAGCATGGTTTGCGTGCGGAAATCGGTGACCATATCCACCGCCATAGAAAAGCGTTCATCTTCGTAAGCATTGGGCAAATTAATAGTCTGCCCCGTGCGCGCCACAATGGGCACCACGTCATTTCCGTCTAGCGGCAAGCGGATTTCGGTATGCTCTAGCCCATGGCCCTGGGCAATTTTGGACCATAGTTCCTTGCGGTCAGAATCTTTGAGGTAAATGGTGCAGCGGACGACGTCCAGCATCAGCGTGATTTGCTGGGCAATAATATCAAGCAGTTTGTCCAGGCGCAATTCACTGGAAATGCGCGCACCGAACTTCACGAGAAGGTTTAGCTTCTCGTCTGCTGATAACTTAGGCGTTTCCGTTTGAAAGTCATTCATAGTCGGCCTGTAAATATGCAATATGTTTAGCGGTTGCCGCCGGATAATACCGACGTGTTGCCGCACTTATTTCTAACGCAGCCCACACAGACAGACAATATATGTCCGTTACTTGGTGCTGCACAACATCCCGGGCTACTTCGCGTACGACTTTCCGCGCTTGCGCAGGGTATGCAAAAGCACCCCCCGCAACCGGGACGGGGAAACGGCTATATGTACACTGTATCATATTTGAGCCGAATTTTGCTAACAATATTTTTCGCGCGCGTTCGGCAGCGTCTGTGGGTGGATACAAAACCGTGGAGTCGTCCAGGGCGGCACGTCGGCCTGAAGTGTCAGTTTTTCCGTCAGCAAATGAAAAATCTGTTATAAATTTTACACTTTGCGCAAAAGCTTCGGCGCGCTTTTTCCAGCCCGGTAGCGTGGCAAACAAAAGCGGATAATTTTTTAGAAAAGAATAAATTTCTATGCTGTCTGTCAGCAAAGCAATCGGTTTTGCTGTGCTGTATTTTTCCCAGGTGCGCAATAATTTTTTGGCTTGTTTGAGGCAAGTAACTTGCGAGCCGTACATATATTCAAACAGACCGCTTGATGTGTGTTGCAAAATATGCGGGCGTTCGGCGTGGGTGGCTTTCAAGGTGTAGCGAGCAATATTTCCGTCAAAATATTGCACTTCTAAAGAAGGCAAATATAATGCGTCCGGGTTTTGGTCCGTGGCAGAAATACCGTGTTTCTTGAGTACAGTTTTAAGCGATAAACAGCGGTGCGGCAGCACTTTATGTGCGTGGCGCAACCAAGTAGGCAAGAAAAATTGTAACAAGGTAATTAGGCCAACGCGCCGCAGCAGCAGCCCCGCGCCCAGCAGCAAATCAAAAAATGCGGGAAATTGTGCGCGCAAATAATGCGCCGCACGCAAGGTGACAGGCAAAAAATGAAATTGCATTTGCCGCCTAAGCACAATCATGTGGTGTGCTACGGGGATTTGCCCCGCGCACGTTTGCGTGCAACGCGCACACAAGGTGCAAGCGCGCAGGGTTTGCTTGATTAATTTGGTATGCGGAGCCGGTTTAATTTTTTCTTCTAATAATAAGCGCAGCAGTTGCACGCGCCCGCGCGGAGAAAATATTTCTTCCCGTTGTAGTAAATAAGAAGGACAGCTCTGCACGCACGCATTGCAGCGCGTACAACATAGCGCGCTATAGGAAACAGTGCGTGGCTCCGGCGTGCCGGGGACGCGGGTATTAAGAGGTACAGTAAAATAGGTTGCTTGTCTCATTTTCCTTCCTTAAAAGCAGGAGAAAGAAACAAACCCTGCGGGTCAATTTCTTGTTTAAGGGCACGAAATAAATCGTTAGCGGGCGGCACTGTTTTTTCCAGATGCAACGTCGGTTGCGGTTGTTGCGCGGCATAAATTTTAAAGGTAATTTGCGTAATTATCCCCAGCGCACCCCACGAGCCTGCAAACAAACGGCACAAGTTATACCCGGCGGCATTTTTCATAATTTTTCCGCCGTAGCGCACGATATCGCCGTTTGACAAAATGGCCTCTACTCCGGTTAATTGTGAAATAAACTGGGGGGCTGCTTTGGTGGCTACCAACCCGCCGATAGTTCCTTTATATTCCGGCGGCAAACAGGCAAATACTTTTTTGGCGCGTAATGCTTTTAGCACGTCGGTCGCGCGCGCGCCGGCTTGCACAGTAGCGGTATAATTAGTGGTATCAATGTCTGTTATTTTTTGTAAAGTACGGGTGGACAAATCTTGTTTCTTCTCTGTCAGTTGCGTGGCTGCGCCGCTAATAGCGGAGGGCTTGTTAGCAGCATACCGTTGTTTGATTTCGTCTGCCAACTTGGTTACGGCCGGGTCCGAGGCAAGCGTATTTGCTGCGCGGTTTTCAAACCCCATGGGGATAATTTTTTCGGGATTAGCCAGGTGTTGCGGGTCAAAAGCGTTTTTAATTTTTTGAAATAAAGAAAGCGTTTGGCGTGAATATTGGTATGCCATCACTGCCCGCTTTTCTACACCAATGCCATGCTCGCCCGATATAGTACCGCCGCTATCTACACAAGCTTTCAAAATTTCATGCACTGTTTTTTGTACTTTGCGCACCTGTTCGGGAATAGTGCCGTTAAATATAATTTGCGGGTGGAAATTTCCGTCGCCCGCGTGGAAAAGCAGGCTAGCAGTTACATCATTTTGTTCAATAATTTGGCGCACTTTTTTTAGCGTTTTAGGCAGCTCGCTGCGCGGGACGGTACCGTCGCCCACCGCCACATTGGGGGCCAGCGCAGCCATAGCCGCGTACGCGGCACGGCGGCCTTGCCATATTTTTTCGCGCTCTTGTTCTGTTTGGGCTTGTGTAAAAGACAGCGTGTGATTTTTTTGGCAAATTTTTTGCAAGACTTGTATGTCTTTTTTCATTTGCGTTTCGAGGCCGTCCAGCTCTAAAATTAATACAGCCGGTGCGTCGGGATATCCGGCATGGGTAAAATTTTCTACTGTGCGGGTAGTCAGCTGGTCCATGGCTTCCACGCAGCGTGGAATTAATCCGCTGGCTACCAAATCGGTGACGGCTTGTACGCTATCTTCTATGGATGGAAAAGTCACTAAAAAGGTGCAGATATGCGGCGCTACCGGCTGAATTTTGACTTGCATATTTTTAATAATACCTAGGGTGCCTTCGCTGCCGGCAATCAGCCCCAAAAGGTCCGGCCCGGGGTCTTCGTGGCGCAAAATAAATTCCCGTCCATTGGGTGTAAGGAACACAGCTTGCAGTGTATTATCAGCAGTGTTTCCATATTTTAAACAGCGCGCGCCGCTGGCATTTTGGGCTAAATTGCCGCCCAACGTGCTGACCCGTTCACTGGCGGGGTCGGGCGCGTAAAAAAAGCCTAACGGGACAAGTGCCTGTTGCAAATCCCCGGTTACCAAACAGGGGTCGGCCTGCGCCAGGCCATGGGCGGTGTCTATATGATGCAGGGTGCAGAGCGGATTTAGATTTAGCACCACCCCGCCGCGCACGGCTGCGCAGCTTCCGGCGTGATTGGTGCCGGCGGCGCGCGCAATAAAAGGAATTTTTTCTTTAGATAATAACTGCAAAAGCGGCGCCAGTTGATTTGGGTCAGATATGGTTAGCACTGCGTCCGGACGGTGGCGGCTGGGAGAACAGTCATATCCGTTCAAGGCCAGGGAAACCTCGTCGGTATGTACGGCTTTTGGGCCGAGCAAGCGCTTTAGGGCGCGCAAAGTAGAAGCCGGTATTTGCATAGGGCCGCCGCTGTAATTTTGCTATACTGTTATTATATTATTTATGGACACAAGCAAACCACACCGACAGGTAATTGTCATTGGAGATGTACATGGACAGTATGACGCGTTTGTCACGCTGCTGCGTCATGCGGGGCTGATTGACGAAAATTTGCACTGGTGTGGGGGTCGTAACCGCCTGATTCAAATGGGTGATATTTTTGACCGCGGGCCAAAACCGCGCCAAGTGGACAATTTATTAGACCAAATTCAGCGTGAGGCTAATGCAAGACAAGGGGAAGTAATCCGCTTGGTGGGAAATCATGAACTGGAACTGCTAATGAGTAATTTTATGATTTCCGGTTTTAGCAAAGACGAAGCTAAAGTCGTGCGCGATAAAATGAAAACCCAGGTGCTTAATTTTGAAATTCGCGCGGCCTATGCATACAAAGATTTTCTGTTTACGCATGCGGGCGTGACGCATAAGCTGATGAAAATTTTTAAAATGCAGCTGGATGAATTGACGCCCAACAATGTAGCGGTGCTGACCAATATGGTTTTTCGCGAAGCTATTAAGCATGAGTTTTTCCGTCATCCGATTTTTAACATCGGCATCCACCGCAGCGGGCCGGATAAATTCGGCGGTATTTTTTGGGAAGATTTAGATGATTTGTTGGCCTCTTGCCCGCGTAGCGAGCTTAAACAAATTGTAGGGCACACGCAGGTGGACGAAATTGTGTTAGACAATGGACGCAATATTATTCCGGTGGATGTGGGGATGCACCGCAAGCTGCAATATTTGCGCCTGGTGCAGGGTGTGCCGGAAGTGGTAACGGTTTGAATGTAAAAAAATTTTGCGCGTAAAGAGCAGCCCAAAAGAGGCTGCTTTTTGAGTACCTTACAGGACACCCCAGGCGGGAGCCTGGGGAGTTTCACTTTGATATATAAAAATAAGTGTCATTCTCAAGGTTGTAGTTGAGAATCT
>CAJOLM010000041.1 GCA_905235355.1 uncultured Elusimicrobiales bacterium | reverse complement strand
ACAGATTAGGTAACGACGATCTCTGTTTGGTGATCCAGTCTCACATGTATCTGAACCCAAACATAGGGCTTGACTTGTTTTTTTTTTTTGATACAATACGGGGGTACGGTAGTAAAATTACAAAAGGAGAAACGTTATGAAAAAAGCGTTTACGCTTATTGAATTGCTAGTAGTTGTTTTAATTATTGGTATATTGTCTGCCATTGCGCTACCTAAATACTTGATAGCGGTAGAAAGAGCACGTGCTACAGAAGCACTCATTTTATTAAAAAATCTCAAAGATGCCCGTATGGTGTATATGCTGACAAACCCGGATATTGCTAATCCGGCCTTGGATGAATTAGATGTGGAAATTCCGGGAACAGATGTTGCTTGTATTGCAACTACTACCGCGCATCCTTTTCATCAAACGAAATATTTTCAAATCGGATTACTAAATTCCGGTAATCCACATGCCTTCCGTGTGTCCGACGGACAACTATTATATACCCTGGCATATTACAACACATTAAATGCATATTTTTGTCATGTGGAAAACGGGGCCGATACAAAGTATATTTCAGTATGTAAGTCTCTGGGTGGTGTTGCTTCTAGTGAATGTAATGGAATTGATCAGGGAACTTGCTTTCAGCTTCCATAAAAAAACCCCGGGCAAATACCCGGGGTTTTTGCAAGATAAAGCTTATTTGCTGAGTACATCTTTCCAAGCTTGCACTTCGGTGTTGACCTGGCTTTTGGTGTTATCAATTTTGGTCTGCACCGCTTGCTTGGCTAGCTCAGTAGAAATGCTGGTGCCGTTCTGTTTGCTGGCAGCGGCGGCGGCTTTGGCATTTTGATAAGCCGTCTGTGCTTCCTGCAATTTCTGGCGTGTTTCGGCAGATTTCTGCAAGGCTTCTTCCAGCGTCAAAGGTGTATTGGCTGAAGATGCCGTCGTGTTGTTGGTGGCGCAGCCTACGGTGAAGGCCAAAGCCGCCAAAATAGACAAGGATATAATTTTTTTCATATTTTCCCCTTTTATGTAGGATACTTATATTTTATAAAAGTTTAAAAGATTTATTGTAAAAATTTTGGATTACTTATATCCAAAATCCAGCTTGTAAAAATCTTGCCTTTTTTTCGGACCCGGAAAAAAGGGTTAGAAAATTTTTTCTCTAATCCAAATTATCAGACGTAAATATTAAAAAACGTCTAACCCTCGTCTTTTTACTATCTTGTTTCGCCACGACGGAAAATCCTATCCTAACACTGTTGTTTACATTATCTTAGGGGGAATCAACTCGTGAGTAAAAAAATATGGGCCCTACTCGGGCTTTTTGTTTTGGTGCCGTCTTTTGTGGCGGCGCAAACACAACCCGCCGCCAAACATGAGCGGCGCCTTGCCCAGCAAGACATTGTGCTGGAATATGTGCAAGAAGATATGCTGCTGGTGGAAGGGACTTCTGCTCCGGCTCCGTCTTTGGACCAACGCTATTTGCAGTTCAAGAAAGACCTTAATGACAAACTGGGTCTGCAATATGGCGTGGACATCAGCTACACCGCCCAACGCGGTGCGCCTAGCGGTAAACAAACGTCTATTCAAGGATATTACTATCCGTATATTACGTGGAATGTATTTAAAGATACGGCGTTCGGCTCCGGCCAAATTAACTTTAACTACAATTTTATCCGCTACTGGGGTATTGAAGGCACCACGCTGCAAAACCGTTTAGGCGTGCTGGCGGCTCAAAATGACTATACCGCCAATCAGGAAATTTTTTCCCAGCTCTCTTACACGCATACCTTGCCGGGTGAGCTGAACTGGTTAAGTGTAACCGTGGGGCAATTCCCCCTCTACAACTTTGACGGGGCTAATTACCTGGACAATCAGCAAACGGGGCTGTTTAATTTTGCCATGTCGCAAAATGCCTCTGCCACGTATGCCAATGCGGGCTTTGGCGGATATGTGCAAGCCGCGCCGGGCAAATGGACCTTTGCCGCCGGTTATCAGGATGCAAGCAATATCAGCGGGCAAACCGTTCGCTTGCGTACCGCGTTTGACGGCCATTATACTTGGTTCGGTTACGCGTCTTATGCGCCGGAAATTGAAGGGTTAGGGCAAGGACAATACAGCTTCTTGTATTACTATCAACCGTCGGTGGAAGACCAAGCGGGCATTTCGCGCGGATATTCGTTTAATATAAACCAGAACTTGAGCGAAAAATTTGTGCTTTCAGCCCGTGCCAACTGGTCAGACGGTCATATTACGCCGATTAAAAATTCGTACGTTTTGGCGGGTACGCTCGTTAATCCGTTTAACAGAAACGCAAATGACGCTATCACGCTGGGCGTATCGTACAACCGCACGGACAATACCGCGCTGGGCGATTTGCCGGGCGTGCGCAAATATGAAAACGCCATTGAAGCCCAATGGGTCATTGGCCTGGGCAAGGTGTTCACTATTACGCCGGATATTCAATTCTATCCGAAAGCTGCCGTCGGTGACGGACACAAATTTGTAACAGTCGCGGGCTTGCGTGCCGCGGTGTTATTATAAAAATTATAGGGGGTAAGACAACATGGAAGAATTACAATTAGGAACCAGATATCCTACTTTAGCTTTTATTACGGGCGGCGGCGGACTTGCCGAAGACGGTATCCCGCCTCAGCCGTTTGAAACTTTTTGCTATGACAGCGCGCTGTTGCAAGCAAAAATTGAAAACTTTAACATTGTGCCGTACACCTCGGTGTTGCCGAAGGAACTGTTTGGCAATATCGTACCGGTAGATGCCGTTGTGGACCAATTCAAACACGGCGCCGTATTGGAAACGATTATCGCCGGGAACGGTGCGCGCCAAGAGGAGCATAAAGCCATTGCTACCGGCGTGGGCGTGTGCTGGGGTAAAGACAAAAAAGGCAATTTTATCGGCGGTTGGGCGGCAGAATATGTGGAATATTTTGACACGTTCATTGACGACGAAATTGCCAAAGGCCATTGCGAAATGTGGCTTAATAAATCGCTCAATCATGAGCTGGAAATCCGCGGCGTAGCCAAACACAGCGAATTTCAAATTTGGCATAACTATGTCAATATCACCAAGCCCTTCGGTTATTGCTTAACCGCGATGGGATTTTTGAACTTCAAGTTTGCGCCCTTGGCCACCGCCAAAGGTGTTAAACCCTTAGACTAGGTGAAACCCGGGGGAGCTATGGCAGAAAATCAAGTTAAAAAACTAGGCGTAATCGGCCTAGCCGCCATTGTGATTAGTTCTATGGTTGGGGGCGGGGTTTTCTCCCTCCCCCAAAATATGGCGGCGTCAGCCAGCGCAGGGGCAGTACTCCTGGCGTGGTTGATTACGGGTATCGGCATTTATTTTATTGCTAATACCTTTAGCATTTTATCGCGCGTCAAGCCGGATTTGACCGCCGGTATTTATATGTACGCGCGCGACGGCTTTGGCCCGTATGCGGGCTTTACCATTGGCTGGGGATATTGGCTGTGCCAAATCTTCGGCAATGTGGGCTATGCCGTTATTACCATGGACGCGCTGAATTATTTTTTCCCCCCTTACTTCCAGGGCGGGAATAATTTATGGTCCATTGTCGGCGGGTCCATTTTAATTTGGGTCTTTAACTTTGTGGTCTTGCGCGGGGTGCGCCAGGCCGCAGTGATGAACCTGATCGGCACGATTGGTAAACTGGTGCCGCTGCTCTTATTTATCCTGATTTTATTATTTACTTTCCACTTGGATAAATTTGACTTTAACTTCTGGGGCAAACTGGCCGAAAGCGGCAAGACTTTAGGCGGCCTGGGGGCGCAGCTCAAAAGCACCATGCTGGTGACGTTGTGGGCGTTTATCGGTATTGAAGGTGCGGTGGTTATGTCTAACCGCGCGCGCAGCCAATCCGACGTAAGCAAAGCCACCTTCTTGGGCTTTTTAGGCTGCTTGATTATTTATATTGGGCTGTCTGTTTTGCCGTTTGGGTTTTTGACGCAAGCGGAAATTGCCGCGATAGCCAATCCGTCCACCGCCGGAGTGCTTGAAAAAGTAGTCGGGCCGTGGGGTGCCTGGGTGATGAATATCGGGCTGCTGATTGCGGTGCTTTCCTCTTGGCTTGCGTGGACGATGATTACCGCCGAAATCCCGCAGGCAGCGGCGCAAAACGGCACGTTCCCCAAGCAATTTGCCAAAGAAAACAAGAACGGCGCGCCGTCGGTTTCTTTGTGGGTGACGAGCATTTTGATGCAGCTGGCTATTTTGCTGGTGTATTTCTCTAACAATGCTTGGAATACCATGCTGTCTATTACCGGGGTCATGGTACTGCCTGCTTATATTTTCAGCACGGCGTATTTGTGGAAACTGGTGGAAGACGGCGAATATGCCCAGCGTGCCCAAAAAGGCCGTGCGGCGGCTTTGTTTACCGCCACTATGGGTACTTTGTACGGCTTGTGGCTGGTGTATGCTGCCGGAGTGAAATATTTGTTCCTGGCGGTGATTTTCCTGGCGGCGGGTGTGCCGGTGTTTATTTGGGCGCGCAAGCAGCAGAACGACGGGAAAAGCATTTTTTACAGCATGGGCGAATTTGCATTTATGCTGCTACTGGTGATTTTTGCACTGGTGGCCATTTATGTATTTGCCCGCGGGCTGGTAAAGATATAAGCCTAATACTCGGGGGAGAAGTAGTAAGACAGCCCGGTCACACGACCGGGCTGTTTTGGCATTACCTATTAGTAATAAAATCGTGTATAATAGGCATCATAATACCTGTCGGCTTGATAGCCAAATAATTTAACACAAAAATTCCCTGCAGTAGTGTTACCAAATTCCACACAATAGAATTGATTACCAGGCAGCTGGGTTGCATAATGCGCAAACACAAATCCACATCCCTTATATGGTTGATTTTTGAACATACCCGTGGAAAGCTTGAAAAGTGTTTTTGAATTGACTATTAGTTCCACATCATTATTGGCGCGTACGGCATCCGTAGAAGACACGGAGGGGCCTGTAGTAGAAGAACTCGGAGCCAATGGAAGTGAGTCAAAAGATATATCCAAATCTGAAAATTTAGTAGGCCAAGTGCTATTTGCCAGATAATATGCTTGTTGTGCATCTGCCAATGACTTGACGAGTATTTGCAGTTGTGTTGCTTTTGATTTCCACACTGCCTTTTGATATTGCGGCAGGGCAATGGCAGACAAAATGCCGATAATAAGTACGACGACCAGTAGTTCAATCAGGGTAAAACCTCTCACGCTGTCATTGCCGGCATGGACCGGCAATCCAGCCGTTAATAAGGTTGTGTTTCCTTGTTTGATAGTGGATTCCCGGTTGCCTTCGGCCCCAGGAATGACAAATCCTTTTTCCTTTCTCTTTTCCATATTCTTTCTCCTTTTCTGCCTTTGGAAAAATAAGCACAAAAAAACGGCCACTACGTTTGAGCCTTTTCAGCTAACCCAAAGCATAACAGCCGTGGTTTGCCACCCTTGCGAGTGGCAAACGCTCGGCAAGTATTTCGCCGGGAGCTACCCATAAAAATACTTGCCTGATAACGAGCTGTTTTTGGAGCTGAAAAGTGCCTTTGGGTTTCCAAAAGCTCTCCGTGCTCTGCGCACGGTTCCAAAAACAGATTAAATTGTGGCAGACCTTGCGGCCTGCGGTACTACTCTGATAGTATAACTTATTTTTCTCTCAATGCAAATAGAAATTTTTTTATATAATAACTGCTATGGAAAAAGATAAACAGGACGCTCATCTCCCCCCTTTTTACCGCGCCTTAAAACGCTATGCTAAAGGCAAACCCGCATTGTGGAGTACGCCCGGTCATGCCAGCGGAAACGGGCTAAAAGCTTGTCCGGCAGGAAAAGATTTTTATGAATTTTTTGGGCATAATCTTTTTCAGGCCGATATGTCCAGCAGCGTGGAGGAGCTTGGCTCTCTTTTAGAGCATGAGGGCGCGCCTGCCGAAGCGGAAAAACGCGCCGCCGAAGTGTTTGGCGCCGATACCACTTTCTTTGTCTTAAACGGCACGTCCACCGCCAACAAGGTGGCCTTTTTTGCGACAGTTAAACCGGGTGATTTGGTGCTCGTCGGGCGCAATTGCCATAAATCTATCATGCACGCTATCATCATGAACGAGGCCATCCCGGTGTATCTGACGCCCAAGCCGTGTTCGTATGGGCTCATTGGCCCGATTGATTTTGCACAATTTACCAAAGAAAATATACGCGCCAAAATTTCGTCTAATCCGCTGACCACTAACCCCAAGGCTGCCAAAGTGCAGCTGGCGGTTATTACTAATTGCACCTACGACGGCGTAATTTATCACGCGGGCAAGGTCAAGGCGCGCATGGCGGATTTAACGCATTTTCTTTTGTTTGATGAGGCGTGGTATGCGTACGCGGCATTTCATCCGTTTTACGAGGGACGCTATGCCATGACGCCGCGCACCAAGCGCCGCACGCAATCGCCTGCGCTGTTTGCCACGCAATCTACGCATAAACTTTTGCTAGCATTTTCCCAATGTTCCATGCTGCATTTTAGACAGGGCAGCGGCCCGCAGGAATTAGACCCGCGCGGGTTGGTGGAAGCCAATTTAATGCACGCCAGCACGTCGCCTTTCTATCCGCTGTTTGCTTCGCTAGACGTGAACACGCAGATTATGAAAGACAGCGGCTATGACCTGATTAATAAGGCGCTGGATATTGCGCTGCGTTTCCGCGGGGCGGTGCGGCGTGCCGGGGCGCGTTTTGATAAACACGGCGATTGGTGGTTTTCCGTCTGGCAGCCTGCCAAAAAACGCCTGGAAAAAGACCCGGCAGATTGGGCGCTTAAACCCGGTGACAGCTGGACCGGCATGGATATTTCCGCCGAAGATGATTACATTTTAGATCCTTTAAAGGTCACGCTGCTGACCCCCGGCGTGCATGCAGACGCGTCTATGGACGAGTTTGGCATCCCGGCCTGTGTGGTCAAAAAGTATTTGGCGGCGCGCGGCGTGGTGGCTGAGAAAAACGGGTTTTACAATTTACTTTTCTTGTTTGCGCCGGGGGTCAGCACGACCCGTACCGCGCAACTCTTGCGCGTGCTACATGATTTTAAATGGGAGTATGCGGACAATTCCCCCGTGTCCAAATGGTTTGCAGACATTGCCGCGCAATATCCGCACCGCTACGACGGCTTGGGCCTGGCTGATTTGTGCCAGCAAATGCATGACTTTTTGCGCGAGCGCGACATTATGCGCCGCACCATGGAAATGTACACGCAGCTGCCGCCGCAAGCCGTGGCCCCGCACAAAGCCTATTACGGGTTAGCCTCTGGGCGCACGGAATATGTGCCGCTTTCGCAGGCACCGGGGCGCGTGAGCGTGTTGATGATTTTGCCTTATCCCCCCGGTGTGCCGGTGATGATGCCAGGCGAGCGTTTTGGTGCATTAGACAGCCCGATTTTGGAATTTCTGCGCGTCAATGAGGAGCTGGAAAACCGCTTCCCGGGCTTCGGCACAGAATTTCACGGCATTAAAAAAGTATGGGAAAACGGCCGCTTGCGCTATTTTGTTTGCGTACTTAATAAGACCAAAAAGGGCGGCGCGGTGTAAAGCGTAGCATCAGATGCAATAATCGGCGCGGATTTGTTTACTCCTCGGCGGTTTGATCGGAAAAATAAACCGCGGCGGACAGCTTGTACTGATTGCAAAAAGCCAAAATTTCCTTGCGTAAATTGCGCCAGTACGTCATATCTTTTTCCTCGTAAATTTGCTGGTACAAGGGTTTTAGGTCGCGGTGTTTTTGGGTAATATAAAGCATCACGCGCGGCAAGCCCGCCCCGCGCAATTTCAAATTTTCAAAGGAAAAACTGTCCACGTAAGGCCGCGCCGCTTCCAGCAGCGCCTTCCAATCCGTCAGCACCGGAAAAATGGGCGCCATGTGCAGCCAGGTTTTAATTCCGTTTTCGTGCAAAGTTTTCAGCGTGTCTAAACGCTCCAGCACGCTGGCGGCCTCGGGTTCAATTTCGCGGCGGAAGGAGTCCAGCTCCGTGTTCATGGAAAGCCCGACGGTAATATCGGGTATGGTTTTTAGTATATCTATGTCGCGTGTTACAAGAGCTGATTTAGTCAAAATGGTCAGGCGCGCTCCGCTGTAGCGCAGCTGCTCTAAAAGTTTGCGGGTCAGGCGGTATTTTTCTTCCAGCGGATTATAACAATCGGTGACCGAGCTTAAAAAAATGCTGGCCCCTTGCAGCGGGATAGGCCGCACCGCTGTGCTGCGGATTTTTACGTCGGTAAATGTGCCCCATGGATCGTCATGGCCGCTAAAGCGTTTCATAAATTCTGCATAGCAATATATGCAGCGGTGCGGGCAGCCGACATACGGATTAATCACATAATCATAGCCGGGCAGTTTGGACGGGTGAATATAACTGCGGGTAACAATTTCTCTAATTTTCAGCTGGTCTAGGTTCATAGCACGCTAATATTTTATATTATAACTGATATGGAGAACGCAATTAAACTAATTAAAAACGCCCAAAGCGGCGTGGTGTTTACCGGGGCCGGAGTCTCCGTGGAAAGCGGTATCCCCCCGTTTACCGGAGCGGGCGGTCTGTGGAACCAGTACGACCCGAAATTTATTGAGCTGGATTTTTTCTATGCAGACCCCAAACGCAGCTGGGAAGAAATGAAAAAGATTTTCTTTACGTGCATGGATGAGGCCAAGCCTAATAAAGCGCATGAAGTGATTGCTATACTGGAGCGGCGCGGTGGATTTCAGGGTGTAATTACGCAAAATATAGACGGCCTGCATCAAAAGGCTGGCAGCCAAAACGTGCAGGAATTTCACGGCACGATACAGCGTATGCATTGTATTAAATGCGGGCGCAAATACGACACGGCTGAAGTAGATTTAGAGCAAGTACCGCCGACGTGTTTTTGCGGCGGGGTGCTCAAGCCGGACTTTGTGTTTTACGGGGAAGGCATCCCTCCCGGCGTGTATGAAAAATCACAAGAAATGATTTGGGCGGCGGACCTGGTGTTGATTGTGGGGACAGCCGGGCAAGTGATGCCGGCGTGCAGCCTTCCTATGATTGCCAAGCAAAACGGCGCCAAAATTGTGGAGATTAATCCGCGCCCCTCTGCGTATACGGATATTACAGATGAATATGTGCCGCAAAAAGCGACGGAGTTTTTTGCTGCGCTAGAAAAAAATCTGTAAGCGTGTATCAATTATTTGTGTTTTATCCCCCCCGCTTCGTGCGGGGTTTTTTATTGCTTTTTCGTCGGGAAATAGCGGGCCAAAATAGGGCTTGACTTGTTTTTTTTTTTTAATATGATATGGGGGTCAGGCCAAATAATAATGTCATCCTGAGGTGTTTTTGCTCAGGATCTCTACCTTAAAAAAGTAGTTGAGGTGCTGAGCAGAAACCTCTCAGCACGACACATTAAATAACAGGAGAAAATATGAAACAACAAAATATAAGTAAAAACAGCAGCAGCCGTCACCCCCGAGAGTTGCTGTCGGGGGTCTCCCTTATCGGTTATGTAGAAAAGGGAAAAGCCTTATTTACAACAGCCAAGCAAGCGGGAGATTCCCGACAGAGACATTCGGGAATGACGACCATTTTTGATGCCCACGCCTTTACGCTTATTGAGCTACTCGTTGTCGTACTTATCATCGGCATCCTTGCCGCCATTGCACTGCCGCAATACCAAAAGGCAGTCAAAAAAAGCCAAATGGTGGAGGGACTGGTTGGGTTAAAAGCCATCGTCCAAGCATCAGACGCGTATTATTTGGCTAATGGCACGCGGCCGTTGGACTTTACAACGCTTGATATTTCCTTCCCCGGCGCGACATTAGGAACTTCCGAAGGACATGAAAATTCTATGCTCACCTTGCCTAATGGTAGTAAGTATTGGCTTGATGAGGATGGGTATATTGAATTTTGGAAAAGCGGCTTGCCAAAGTTGATGTATTGGTATAAATCATGGGAAGTTTATTCTGCCGGGTTTAATTGTCGGGCGGAAACTAACTACGAAAGCGGAAAAAAAATGTGTATTGCTTTGGGCGGTACGGAAAAGGGACCAAATGGTACGTATACTGTGTATGCGCTAAATTTTTAAAGTGACGGCAGATTAGATAGGCTACCCTCTCCGGCCAATATTCGCGCGCGTGCGTACGGCTCCAATTTGTTATAATGAGTAATATGAGGAAATACCTGTTTTTCTACATTATCCTATGCACCACAGCCGTTGGTGCCTGGAGTGCGCCGGAAACGGCCGCGCCCGAAACTGTCGTGGGTCAAGCCACCATTGCAGAAGTTTCTTCTGACGAGCCTGCCGCGCCGCAAGCGGGCGTGGTGTCCAAAAACACCGTGGTTACGCATATTGATACCCAACTGTCGCAGAACATTATTCACAGTAATGTGCTAGATTATGCGCAGCCTAAAGAGCTGGCGGAAGTGGCCCAAAAGTGTCTTTCCGTCGGGCCGGACGAATGCTTTGTGTTGTATAAAGCCTATGAAAATGCCCCGTTAGCCACTACAGCTGCACGGGCTAATGTAGAGCTGTCTGTGCTGTCTTTGCAGCGCGGGCAAGTTAAACAAGCTTTGTCTTATATAGAACGTGCCGGACAATTGCAGCCGGACGATCCGTTTATTGCACTGCTTAAAGGGTGGACACTAATCTCTGCCGGGAAATATAAAAAAGCGCGCCAAGCGTTTGCCGATATGCTGTATCTGACGGCGGATTTTGAATATGCGTCTTCTGCTAAACTTGGCACGGCACTGGCATATTATTGGGAAGGCAATCCGAAAGCTGCCGCCAAAGATTTTCAATATATTTATACGTCTAATCCGTATTTGATTTCTTTTGCTGCTTACATGATGGGCAAAATTGCAGCGGGAGATAAATCTTCCCGCAAATTAGCACCGGTATTTTTGGAACAATCGCTCAGCCACGACGTACATAATTATCCGGCCTTGCAGCTGCTAGCCAAGTTGTCTGAACAAAACAAAACCAAACCGCTTGTTTCCTTTCAGTATTATTCCACCTTGTTTGGGCTGGACCCGACCAATAAAACCGCCTTTAAAAAATTGACCCGCTACGGCGAAAAATTGCACAAAGACCCGGCCGATTATTTGTTTTATTTGCGTCTAGATCAACCGATTGTGCAAGACGTAAAGCCGGTGGCCTCTGCTCCTATCAAAATGGCGCTGTATGCAGACCGCTGGCAAAACCCGGTAGCGTTGGAAAAAGTATCCGTAATGCCGTCCGGTATTTTAACGGTACAAGATGAAAAACTGGGAACAGTTTTGCAATCTCCTTCTTTTGTTACGCGCGTGCTGGAGTTCAATGCGGAAAGTAAAAGCATTGATGTTAAAGATGCGCGCGGTCACGTGGAGTTTTCCACGCGGCGTCCCTTTGTGCTCCATTTGGAAAAAGCAAGCAAGACGCTGCTTGTTAAAGATGCCGCTGCGCAAGATCCGTTTGCGGCTAACTTAAGCGATAAAGAAATCAAAGGAGATTTACATGTTGTTCCGACGGATAACGGCCTGCTGCTTATTAACCAAACGCAAGTGGAAGATTTAATCCCGGCATTATTAGCTACCCAAGCACAAGGGGTTCATGAAGAAGCTGCCCTGCGTGCGCTAGCCGTGGTGTTCCGCGCGGCATTAAATGAAGCGGCGCAACGTCCGACGGATAAACCGTATCACATCACGGATAACGACATCTATTTTAAATTTAAAGGAATTAATTTGACTGTTCCGTCTATGACGCAAGCGGCGCAGGACTCGCGTGATTTAAAACTATCCGGAACGGATTTGGGTTATTATGCTTCGTGTGGCGTGGTATCATATGATCGGGTGCGTAATACCGCCGCACGGCCGGACTATCACTATTCGCCTGCCAATGTGGTCAAATATATTTTGTCCAATCCGCCGTCAGATTTATATGCAGCTCCGGCAGACCCGACGCAATGGTCCGCTATCCGCTGGGTGTATTTGTACGAAGCAAAAGATATAGAAAGCCGTCTAAATGAGCGGACAAAATTTGGCAGGCTGCGCTCCATGCAGCCGCTGCAGCTTTCTCCTAATGGGCGGGTGCTATCCATGCGTTTTGAAGGAAGCAAAGGAGAATATATCTCCGATAATGAGCAAGAAACCTTGTATATCTTAAGTGCGGGAACGATGCGGTCCGGGTTCTTCCATATTGTACCCTTGTACAAGGGCAAAAACATTGCACGTGTACTCGTGCATGGCTATGATAGTGGTACGGGCGTGGGACTGTGTGTGGCGGGTGCGGAAGGGTTGGCGCGCAGCGGTTCTGATTATCAGGGAATTATTAAATATTATTTCCCCAATGCCCGCATTTTAAATACCCGCACAGGAGCGTTACATTAATGGCAAAAATTAAAATTTTATATGTAATTACCCGGCTAGACCAAGGCGGCGCACAAGATAGCGTATTGACTACCATAAAACGGCTGGACCGCCGGCAATTTGAGCCGTACTTGGCTGCCGGCCCGGGCGGGCGGTTAGACGGAAAAGTCAAGCGGGAATTTAAAAATTTATATTTCATCCCGGCGCTCAAACATGATGTGCACGTGCGCTATGGTTTGCATGATATGTGGGCCGTGTGGCAGTTGGGGCGGTTGATGCGCCGCTTGCGACCGGACATTGTGCATACCAATGCGCCCAAAGCAGGCATTTTGGGCCGTATTGCTGCGCGTATTTTTTGGCGCAAATCCAAAGTGGTGCATACGTTTCATGGTCTAGGCTTTGCAAAAGAGCAGGGCGAAAAACATTTTTCGTTTTTTGTCAAAACAGAAAAGTTTTGCGCGAAATTTACAAATGCTTTAATCTTTGTATCTAAAAAAAATGCCTCTGAAGCGGCGCGCTTGGGTATTAACAAAGGCGTGCGTAATGAGATTATACGCGCGGGCATTTCCTTTGAGCGTAAGCTGCCCGCTAATTTTGATCCGACTGCCAAAAAAGCCGCACTGAAAATTCCGGCCACGGCGCGCTTTGTACTGGCACTAGCTAATTTTAAGCCGCTTAAAAATCCGCTGCATTTTGTACTGGCTGCCAACAAAGTGCTTAGCACAAATAAAAATGTGTACTTTATGTATACAGGCGACGGCCCACTGAAAGAAACGGCGGAGAATTTGGCCAAACATTTAGGCATTGAAAAACAAGTATTAATGCCTGGCTGGCGTGGCGATACCGACGAGCTATTAGCCATTAGTGATGTGTATGTCAGCACCTCGCTGCGTGAAGGGGTGCCAATGTCTATTTTAGAGGCGCAGGCGCATCAAGTGCCTACGGTGGGATATGATGTGGACGGCATTAGTGAAGTAGTTACCAATAACCGCACCGGGTTTTTAGTGCCGCCAAAAGATATTGCGCGGCTGGCTGAAAAAATTACGGCACTGCTGCGTAACCGCAGTTTGCTGGAGCGTTTTAAACAAAACATTGCCCGGCGGGACTTTGGGGAGTTTACCGTGCCGGTGATGATTCGCCGCCAGGAGCAGTTGTATCGCGCCCTTGTGCCGCAAGCACGCGCCGGACGCACGTTTTACAAACGACGCAAAACCTATACCAAGCGCAAATTCACTTCCATGGGAGAAAATAAATAATGGATTACGCAATCAATGAAATGGAGCAGGAAACCTTAAACGCCACGCGCGAATTGGCACAGAAAAAATTAAAGCCCTTGCGCGCGGAAATGGACGTTAAAGAACAATTTTCCAAAGAAATGTATGAGGAGTTCCGCAAGTCTGCCATGTTCGGCTTGTGGCTGCCGGAAAAGTACGGCGGTTTAGGCGGCGGGATTACCTGTTTGGCCATGGCCTTTGAGGAGCTTTCGCGCGTGTGCGCGGGGCTAGCGCTGACGCCGGGTACGTCGGCACTGGGAGCAATCCCCATGTTTTTAGCTGCCACGCCGGAGCAGCGGGAGCGTTGGTGCTATGATTTGGCAAGCGGCAAAAAATTGTGGGCGTTTGCACTCACGGAGCCGGAAGCCGGGTCTGACGCTACCGCTTTAAAAACAACCGCTATTAAAGACGGAGATTTTTATGTAGTCAATGGTACAAAGCACTTCATTTCTACCGGCAAAGAAGCCGATTTTTACACGGTAGCGGTAAACACTAATCCCAGCCGCGGCGCGCGCGGGATTTCGCTGCTGGTCATTGAAAAAGGTACGCCCGGTTTTAGCTTTGGTAAAAAGGAAGAAAAAATGGGCATCCGTACCAATCCCACCTATGAACTGATTTTTGAAAATGTGCGTGTACCGAAAGAGAATTTGCTCGGCAGCGAGGGCCGCGGGCTTTTGTATGTGCAAGAAACCTTGGACTATTCTCGCCCGGGCGTGGCTGCACAGGCAGTAGGTATTGCACAAGGAGCATTGGATGAAACTATTCCCTATTTGCGCACCCGCAAACAATTCGGTCAGCCGATTATTACCTTCCAAGCTTTGGCGCATAAAGTGGCGGAACTGGCTGCTAAAACCGAAGCCGGACGCGCACTTGTGTACAATTTAACGCACCGCATGGACGAGGAGTTTTTGCCCGCTGTTAAAGCTGCACTTGAAAATAATACTACCGTGCATGATGAGCTGAAAAAAATCAAAGGCGGCCGTTGGACCAAATACAGCGCGATGGCCAAGCTCTTTTGCGCCAATACCGCTATGGAAGTGGCTGACGAGTGTGTGACCCTGTGCGGCGGGGTTGCCTATATGCGTGATTTCCCGTTAGAAAAATATATGCGTGATGCCAAAATTACACAAATTTATGAAGGCACTGTGCATATCCAGAAAAATGAAATTGCCACCGCGCTCATTAAAGAGTACGCCGCCAAAGGAGAGTAATATGCACATTTTAGCTTGCGTGAAACAAACCCCCAAATCTGACAATGTAAAAATTGACCCTGCTACCGGGTGTTTAATCCGCTCCGGCACAGAAAGTGCCATGAACCCGTTTGATGAGTACGCACTGGAAGCAGCGGTGTGCCTCAAAGAGCAACTGGGCGGCACGATATCTGTAATTACCATGGGTCCTCCGGCGGCGGAAAATGTATTGCGCGACAGTATTGCCCGCGGCGCAGACAAAGTGTATCAACTGGGCGATATGGCTTTTGCCGGGTCAGATACCTGGTCCACCAGCTATGCCTTGGCTACCGGCGCGCAAAAAATTAATTCACTGGAAAAAATTGATGTCATTTTATGCGGCAAGCAAACCAATGACAGCGATACCGGGCACATCGGTCCGCAAATTTCCGCGTGGCTGAAGTGGCCTAATGCGGCGTTTGTACGGCGTATTGTAAAAGCAGATGATAAATCTATTACCGTAGAGCGTTTGACCGAAAGCGGAACGGACGTGCTGGAGCTGCCGTATCCGTGCGTGATTAGCGTAGTCAAAGAAATCAGCAATCCGCGCGTGTGCAGCGTGCAAGGACGAATGGCCGCCAAACGTGCCGAAGTGATTAAATGGACGGCTGACGATATCGGCGCAGATAAAACCAAGCTGGGCGTGAAAAACTGCCCGACGCACGTGGTCAAATCTTTCTCGCCCAAGCGCAATACGCAGGCTGTGGTAGTCGCCGGTGCAAACGGCAAAGAAAAAGCTGCCAAATTGGTGGAACTGTTAAAAGAGAATAAATATATTTAAGGATAAATTATGAAAGATTGGAAAAATGTATGGATTTTGGCGGAAGTTTCTAACGGGCAATTAAGCCCGACGGCCTATGAATTGTTAACCGCCGCTCGCGCGCTGGCGGACGGGCTGGGCGAAAAATTGTGCGCGGTGCTGCTGGGCAGCGGCGTGAAAAATTTAGCGGCGGATTTAATTGACCACGGGGCAGATATTGTGTATGTGTGTGACGCAGCGCCACTGGCCAATTACATTGATGATGTGTATGCCAAAACATTAGCCGCCATGATTAAAGAATATAAGCCGAATAAATTTTTGCTCCCGGCGACCAATTTGGGCCGCTCGCTTTCTGCCAAGACAGCTGTTTTTGTGGGAACAGGTTTAACGGCGGATGCTACCGAAGTGACTATACACGCAGAGGACGGACAGCTCTATGCCACCCGCCCGACGTTTGGCGGCAATTTAATGGCTACTATTACTTGCGCCAAAACGCGGCCGGAAATGTGTTCCTTGCGGCCTATGTCTTATGCCAAGGCCGCGGCGCAAAAAGGCCGCAAAGGCGAAGTGGTGGAATTTGCTTTTGACGGAAAAAATTTCACTTCGCTGGCTAAATTTTTGCAATTTATCAAAAGCGAAGGCGAAGGGTTGGATTTGTCCGAAGCGGAAGTGATTGTCGCGGGCGGACGCGGCCTGGGCAAGCCGGAAGGCTTTGCTTTGCTTGAAAAATTAGCCAAACGCTTGGGCGGTACGGTGGCGGCTAGCCGCGCCCCGGTGGACAGCGGATGGATTGAATATCGCCGGCAAATCGGCCTAACCGGGCGCACCGTAAAACCGAAGCTGTATATTGCGTGCGGTATTTCCGGGCAGATACAGCACATGGCGGGCTGCTCCGGTGCCGACGTAATTGTGGCTATTAACAAAGACCCCGAAGCCCCTATCATGAAGCTGGCGCATTATGCGGTGGAGGGAGATTTATACGAAGTAATCCCCGCTATGTTAGAGGCATTGGAAAAATAAGTTTACACCATAAGTAACGCAAACAGCCGGGCGCTTTCTGCCCGGCTGTTTTTGAGTACCTTACAGGACACCCCAGGCGGGAGCCTGGGGATGAATGCAAAAGCCTATATCTTCTTTTCCTTGCATCGATGGTGGGAGTAAATGAAA
>CAJOLM010000040.1 GCA_905235355.1 uncultured Elusimicrobiales bacterium | reverse complement strand
CTTATTTTAAGAGGATAAAAAGAGATTGTCTTAAATTGTTTCGGAAAACGTCGTCGGAATAGTCTCATATGTATTGAACCCTAACAGCCCTATTTTGCCCCTTATTTTCAAATAGAAAAAACCGGGACAAACAAAATTGTTTGTCCCGGTGCAAAAATAAGGAGTACAACTAGTTAGAACGCGTTTACTTCCATTTGTTTAAGGAAATCTTTATTAGATTTCGTGGAAGACAATTTGTCCAGCAACAGCGTCATAGCATCTACGCTGCTTAACGGCGCGAGCACTTTGCGGATAATCCACATCTTGTTTAGCTCGTCCTCGGTTAGCAGCAGATTTTCCTTGCGCGTGGAGCTGCGGTTGATGTCCACCGCCGGGAAAATGCGCCGCTCGGACAGTTTGCGGTCCAGGCACAGTTCGCTGTTGCCCGTACCTTTAAACTCTTCAAAAATAACCTCGTCCATACGGCTGCCGGTTTCCACCAGCGCGCTGGCGATAATCGTCAAAGAGCCGCCTTCTTCCAACTTACGCGCCGCACCCAAAAAGCGTTTGGGTTTGTGCAAAGAGGTAGCCTCTAAACCGCCGGTCAGCACACGGCCTGACGATGGAGCTACCGTATTGTACGCACGCGCCAGACGGGTAATAGAGTCCAGCAAAATCACCACATCTTTGCCCATTTCCGCCAAGCGTTTGGCCTTTTCAATCACCATTTCCGCTACTTGCACATGGCGTTCGGCCGGCTCATCAAACGTGGAAGCCACCACTTCCCCTTTTACGCTGCGGGCCATATCGGTCACTTCTTCCGGGCGCTCATCAATAAGCAGCACCATGAGTACCGTGTCTTTGTGATTGGCTTCTAAGGAGTGGGCAATCGCTTGCATGACCATGGTCTTACCGGTTTTCGGCGCAGCCACAATGAGCGCGCGCTGCCCTTTGCCGATAGGCGACATCAAATCAATCACGCGCTGCGTGAGCGAATTTTTATCCATTTCCAAGGTAAAACGCTCATTGGGATGCAGCGGAGTCAGGTTTTCAAAAAGCGGGCGATTATACACATTGGCGGAATCCAACCCATTTACTTTTTGCACTTGCAGCATAGCAAAATACCGCTCCCCTTCTTTGGGCGGGCGGATTAAACCTTCAATCGTGTCACCTTTGCGCAAGCCGAAGCGTTTAATCTGCGAAGGAGACACATAAATATCTTCCAGCCCGGCTAAATAATTGTTTTCCACCGAGCGCAAAAATCCAAATCCGTCGGGCAAAATTTCCAGCACGCCGCCGCCGTAAACAGAGCCGTTTTGCTTGGCTTGAATAGCAATAATTTTGCCAATCAGCGCGGCCTTGCGTAAGCCGGAAATATCTTCAATATTGTAATTGACGGCGAGTTTAGTTAGCTCGGCAATGCTTAATTTATTGAGTTCGCGCGCGTCCATGGGTTTAGCACCGTTGGGTTGGCGTTGCGCGGGCTGCGGGGCATAGGGAGCAGAGGAATTACCTGTTTTCTGCATCACGTGCCGCTGCGGACGATACGCCGGGCGGTTGTTTTCCGGGCGGGAGGCGGATTTCACTTCGGCTTTTGCTTCGGCCTTTACGTCGGTTTTGACCTCTGCTTTTGATACCGTTTTGGTATCCGCCTTGGTTTTGGTTTCGGCCTTAGCGTCTGCGGTTTTGGCAGCCGTCTTGATCGTTTTTTCCTGCGTGTTTTCTGACATGCTGACTCCTTATTTTTGATCTGAAAGGGTATAAAGCGCTTGCTGCAACGTCTGTATTTTGTGCGTAAGACGAGCAAGCGTTCCGTCATTAATAATGCAAATATCGGCTTGCGCAGCCTTCTGCTCTTGCGGCAACTGCGCGCGGTACCTGCGTAAAAAATCCACTTTTTTCATGCCGCGTTTGCCAGCACGTGCAGCCAGCACTTTTTCCGGCGCGACAATCGCCACCGTGATATCAAAGGCCTTTTGCAAATTAAGTTCAAACAGTAACGGCGTTTCCACCACCCGCACCTTCGCAGCAGACCGCTGCAAACGCTTTTTAATTTCTTTAAAAATAAGCGGGTGCAAAATCTGTTCCAATTGTTTACGCGAGCCATCTTCCGTAAACACACGCGCAGCCAGTTGTTTGCGGTCTGCGGAGCCAAAAGACGCAATTATCTTTTTTTGTACCGACGGACGGATGGTAATCTCCCGCGCCAGCTCATCACAGGACAACACAAAAGCGCCTGCTTTTTTCCACGCAGCCAGTGCAGCACTCTTGCCACATAAAATGCCGCCTGTTAAACCAACAGTTAATGTATGTCGGGTTGTAAAGTTCATGAAAGGTTACGCTAATTTTTTTAGCTCGTACCAATTGGGTCCTGCCTTGGCAGTAACCACAAGAGGTACCCGTAATTTTACAGCGTTTTGCATTTGCTCTTTAATAGAAACCACATACTGGTCCAGCTCTGCTTGCGGTACTTCAAAAATCAGCTCGTCATGCACCTGCATAATCATTTGTACCGGGGTGCCGCGCAAGCTGCGGAAAATATCTACCATCGCTTTTTTAATGATATCAGCCGAGCCGCCCTGTACAATGGTATTAATTGCCGCGCGTTGCGCAAAAGAGGTCATGCGTCCCACGCCCATATTAAATTCCGGCAGATAGCGGATATGCCCAAACATTGTTTTCACAAATCCGTTCTGACGTGCTAAAGCTACATTTTCATCAATCCAGCGGCGCACTCCCTGAAAGTTATGGAAATAATTGTCAATGTATTCTTTGGCTTGCCGCATGGGGATATTTAAGGCTTGGGAAAGGCCCAGGGGGCCCTGCCCATAAATGATACCAAAATTTACGGCCTTTGCGCCAGAGCGCATTTCCGGCGTGACCATTAGCGGCATAACGCCAAAGATTTGCGCAGCCGTTTGCGTGTGAATATCTCCCCCGTCCAAAAAGGCTTGTACCAGCACCGGGTCTTGGCTTTCATGCGCCAACACCCGCAAATCAATTTGTGAATAGTCTACGCTTAATAACACCTTGCCGGGTTCTGCACAAAAGGCCCGGCGCAGCTGGCGGCCTTTTTCCGTACGCACGGGAATATTTTGCAAATTCGGCGCCGAGCTGGACAGCCGGCCCGTGACCGTGCCGGTTTGGTCTAAATAGGAGTGTACTCGCTGGTTTTCATCTGCCATGACCAGCAGATTATCCACATAAGTACCTTTTAACTTGGCATTGGCGCGGTAATCCAAAATCTGTTGCGCTACCGGGTGTAAAGAAGCAATTTTAAGCAGCACTTCCTCATCTGTAGAATAACCTGTTTTGGTTTTTTTGACAGGCGGAATATGCAGCTGTTCAAACAGCAGTTGCCCCAGTTGCTTAGTGGAATTAATATTAATTGCAGTGCCGGCAGTCTTATCAATGGACGCTTGCAGCTCTGTCATTTCTTTTTCAAGCAAGATGTTGAAGCTCTCCAGCCACGCACAATCCACTTTCATACCTGCGTGCTCCATATCAGCCAGCACAGTCATCAGCGGCAGCTCCAGCGTCTGATATAATTGCCACATATCCTTGGCTTGCAATTCTGCTTCTAATTTATGACGCAGCTCATATATGTAGGTGTTATACAAAGCCAGCCGCTCCGCCACATCCTCTTGATTAACAAGCGCGGAAAAATAATGCGCAATTGCACCTGCCGGGCTTAAATCTCCGGACGGGTCCAACATATAGCGCGCCAAACGCCCGTCAAAACAATACGGCGTTTTGCCGTCTAGCGTAATGTCCAGCTCGCGCAAGGTAAATTTCAAATCATAGCCGATTTTTAAAATACTATCGTTAGCAACTAACTGGCGCAAACTTTCCCGGTCCCACGGCTCAATATCCGCTAGCGGCATGAGAGTATATTGCGTGGGCGAAACGGAAAATAAAAATTGCTCATCCTCTGAATATAAAAATACTTCTTTTGCCTGACGTGCTTGCTCCAATAAATCCTTTAGCGGCGCCGTATGTTTAGGCGCGGAAGAAGCAAATAAATCTTGCGCGGGCGCAGGCCCCGGGGCCGCACTGGCTGCCGCCGTGGCAGGGCGGAATAAATCCAGTAAATTTTTAAACTCATACCGCTCACACAAGGCAATCAGCCGCGCCGGGTCGGGCGTTTGCACGCGGTAATCTTCTAGCTCAAACGGCATAGACAGCGCCGGGTCCAAAACAACCAGCTGTTTAGATAAAAGCGCGTTTCCTTCTTGCTCTTTTAATTTGTTAGCCAGTGTGGGTTTGATGCGCGGGTCGTCCCGTTGGGCGGCACGCAAAATATCTTCTAAATGACCAAAAGTTTTAATTAAATCTACCGTTGTTTTAGGGCCTACCCCGGCTACCCCGGGCACATTATCAGACGAATCCCCCACAATAGCAAAATAATCCGGCAGAAATTCTTTGGACACGCCAAATTTTTCCACCGCCGCTTCGGGCCCTTTAAATCCGTCCTTGCCGCCCGAAGGCCAAATGGAAATATAATCACTTAAAAATTGATATACATCTTTGTCGGAAGTAACCAGCACGCTGGGCACTTGCTTGGCTTGCGCCTGCAATGCCAAAAAGGCCATCAGGTCATCTGCCTCAATGCCGTCTTTGGCTACTACTGCCAGCCCCATATCCCGCACCATATCGCGTGCTAAATTTAATTGGCTCACAAGCGCATCATCCGGTTTTTTGCGGTTTGCTTTGTAAGTGGGAAGCAATTTTTTACGCCGGGCACAACCGCCGGGCGAGTCAAAACATACCGCCACATATTCCGGGTGTTTCTCGTGAATTAATTTACCCAGCCACCGCGCAAACCCGTACAAAGCCCCCACCTCTTGCCCGCCGGAAGTGGACAGCTTTGGAAGGGCATGATAGTTGCGGTGCAAAAACCCGTGCGCGTCAATTAAAAAGAATTTTGGATTAAGTGGCATACGTTAAAAGAGCAGGCCCGCCTACCGGCAGGCCTGGTATATGAAAAGAATTATTTCCAGCGATTGACTGTTGCTTTAATAGCTGCGACGTTAAATTCGGTCACAGGGCCTTCCACCATTCCCCCATTTTTGAAAAATAACAAGCTCGGCCATACGGACACTTGATATTTTCCGGATAAGGTTTTGCTGTATTCAGCAGCATTAGATTTTTTCTTAGCATCTACTGAACCATCGTACTGATAGAAGCCAATTCCGGCCTTCTTCCATTCGTCTAAAATACCTTTCTGTTTCAAACTATTCAAAAGCACCTTACAGCCCTGGCAAGAAGCACTGCCCACTTCTACAATAATCAGCCCTTTGGTATTGCTGGTGTACGCTCCAGCCAGTAAATCCTTTAGTACCGGAGCAGGCAAATTTCCCCATGAGGAGACAGAAACGCTTGCCTGTGGGGTGCAGGTATCCCCCACGCACTCTTGCGCAAACGTCAACGCCGGAGCACATACAAGCAGAAAGGCCGCTAAACCAATAATACGTTTCATATTTTCTCCTTTATAACAAGGAATTTAATTTTTCTTGCAAGGCCGCTTTGGATTGCAAACCGGAGATTTGCCCCATCACTTCCCCTTTTTTAAAGAAAATAATCGTCGGGATAGAGGTGATGCCATATTTGGCACTTGTTTGCGGGCCTTCGTCCGTATTTAATTTGCATACTTTGACCTTGCCGGCATATTCCTGCGCCAGCTCCGCCACCACCGGGCCCAACATCCGGCACGGACCGCACCAGGTAGCCCAAAAGTCCACCATAGCAACACCGTCATATTTCAAAACTTCCTGTTCAAAATTTTCATCTGTAATCATTACTTCGCTCATAAGCCCCCCTTAAATAAGGTTATATTTAAAGAGTACTAACCCCTGCTGCTATCTGTCAAGTCCTGTTTTTGCGCATAGACTATCAAAGTATAGTACAATAAACAAAAGGGGAACTTTATGAAAGAAAAGCTGATTTGCATTGTTACGCCTGACGGACACACTTATTATCACGCCACACAACTCGCAAAAGAATTTGTGGACAAAGACAATAATGTTATTCATACAGTAGGCACCTTGCCTGAGGGAGAAGTAGAAGAATTTAAAACTACCAGTAAAACCGTAAAACATTATAAAGACGGAAAATTAAACGGAGAGCTGGCTATCATTGATTTAACTACCGGCAAAACCACCTTTGCTGAAGAATATAAAAATGGGACATTAGTGGATCTAAAAGATCACACCTTGCACGGGATCCCCTTGCAGAAAGTGACACAAACCGCCGAACAAGAACCTGCTTATCAAGGCACGCTACTCAAAACACACAAAAACACCCAATCTTTCTATGTAAATGGCAAAGAGGTAGCCGAGCAAACTGTTTCCCCTGCAGGAGTTGTATTGGAACAATTAGGGGCCGTGCCGGACGGTCTCGTTAAAGAATTTGATGAAAACAACCAGCTTCGATTAGAAGCCACCTACAAAGATAGCCGCATGGAAGGCGAAGTGGTCCGCTACAACGAAAAAGGCCAAATTCTTTCCAAAGAAAATTATGAACGCGGGGTCTTACAAGGGACTGCTACTTACTATATGTATACGGGAGATGTTTCTTCCTTTACCACGGCTACTTACAAAAATTCCCAATTAGACGGTGAGTGGAGCATGATGTTTCCCAACGGCAAACCGCATATGCTGGCGTTATATAAAAATGGCCGGCTGCAAGGCACCCGCCGTTCTTTATATGCCAACGGGCAAACCAACTGTGAAGAAATTTTTGAAAACGGCAAGCTGCAAGGGCCGCGACGTTTGTACTTTCCCGACGGACACCTGTGGTATGAAGAAAACTACAAAAACGGCCGTTTGGATGGAGAACGGTCGTGTTTCTTTCCTAATGGACAAAAACATTTGGAAGAATATTACGCCGACGGCTTATTAGACGGCTTCCGTAAGACCTTTTCTGCCAACGGCAGTCTTATCCAGCAGGAAGAATATCACTGGGGCACGCTCGTGCGCAACACGGAAACAAAACCTTTGCCTAAAGTGTCATAAACTCGCTTTTAGCCAATACTGGATCTGCTCAATTAAAAACCCCGCCAACACAAAGGGCGGGGTTTTTCAATTACACACTAAACTATTTTTCTTCGGTTTCTTCTTCCGTGTTTAACGAATTTTCCAAGAGCTGACCCAAGGTCGGGCGCGGCGCTTGTTTCAAATACTGCGCGACGACTTTGCGGTTTTGCGCCTGGTCATATTTCTTGACGGATAAGTTCACCACATACGTTTCCGGGTTGACACCCACCACTAGCGCCGGGATTACATCTCCGGCTTGAGCAGTAAAGTCCCGCCCCATTTCAAATGGGCTGATGTACGCTTTGGTATTGTTTTTGCCAATCGTGCATTCCACCCCTTCTTCAGCAGACACGCTGACGATAGTGGCTTTGACGGTGCTCTTGTACGGATAGCGGCGTTTCAAAGCATCCGCCGGATTTAAGAAAAGCTGCTTTAAACCAAATTCCAATTTCGGAGTTTCTTTGTCCAGCTTGAGCAATTTGGCTTTCAAGCGTTGGCCGCGGCGGTAATTGGCAATAGCCGTTTCCGGCTCTTTCCACGCCACGTTTTCTAAATTGACAATGCCTTCAATCCCATGGAAGCGCAAGAATAAATGTTCCTTATCGGCTTTGGCTACGACGACGCGCAGGACATCACCTTCTTTAATCTGGCCCAGCACTTCGACGCGGCGCACCGCTTCGTCTTCTTCCAACACTTGTTTGCGGGAAACAATCAGTTTCTGTTTTTCTTTAGAAAATTCTACGATAACCGCTTTAATTTTCGCACCTACCGGCAGGTAGTGTTTGTAGGCGGTGTGTAGTTCAGATAAAGATAACGGCATAAATCCGCTTACGCCAAACACTTCTACAATATAACCGCCTCTTACAGTTTGCAAAATCACACCGCGCACACGTTCTTTATCTTCGTACGCTTTTTTGCAAATGTCCCAGCCTTGCATTTCCAAGGCTTTTTTGTGTGATAAAATAGAATGTCTTTCATCATTGCCGCGTTTGACAAGCACGACAGACACTTTGTCTCCCACCGCGGGCAATGCACTGGAATCAAATTCTGATACAGCAATAGCACCTTCTTTCTTGGTGCCCGTATCTACTAAAACATAATCCCCGGTAATTTGTACGACGGTTACTTCTACAATTTCTCTTTTGTTTAACTGCTCCGATAAAGACTCTTGCTGCGCGATCAACTGGTCCATGGTCATCTCGGTTTCGTTGGTCGTTTCTTCCGTATTTTTAATTTCTTCGTTCGTCATAAGTCCTTATTGCGCCACACCCTTGCCAAAGTGGGCGCGTATCCTCCGTTTAGATAGTAATTGAATTTATTTTTTCCATTATTTCATTGGCAAATTGTTTATATTGCACCTTTGGCTCCAAGGCAGGGTCCTTGGTAAGCGTAAACGGTTGTCCGATTTTTACGCGGATTTTGCGTACCCACGGCCAACCAAATGTGCCGTCAATTTTGACAGGCAACACAGATGCTCCTGTTTTGTATACCAGCAATCCAATGCCGCTTTTGGGCTTTTGTGGTTTTCCGGTTTTGGAGCGCGTACCTTCAGGGAACATGGTAATACATTCCCCATTTTGCAGCGCTTTTATCGCTCCTTCCAACGCTCCGAAATCCCCAATCGTGCGCTTGCGGTCTACGGAAATATATCCGCAATGGCGGAAAAACCACCCCAGCCCCGGCACCGCAAAAAGCTCTTTTTTGGCCATAAAGCGCGAATCGCGCACCGTACCCATAAAAGCACCTATCGCCGGTGGATCGGCATTGGATAAATGATTGCCCGCCACAATGAGCGCGCCTGTTTTAGGGATATTTTCCAGGCCTTCTATCCGGAAATCATAACAGGTTTTAAAGAACACCCTGGCAATAAATTTTACCAAATTAAGCAGCATGCTTGTGTATTTCCTTGATAACTGCGTCAATTACTTGCGGCATAGTCATTGCTGAAGTATCTATTTTGACAGCATCCGGAGCTGGCTTTAACGGTGATGCAGCGCGCGTGCTATCGCGCAAGTCCCGCTCTTTAATAGACGCTAAAATATGTTCGTAATCGGCCGGCACCCCTTGTGCTTGCAACTGTTTGACGCGGCGGTCAGCGCGCACTTCCGCACTGGCATCTAAATAAATTTTTACTTCTGCATCCGGAAAAACCACCGTGCCGATATCACGCCCTTCCATAATAATACCACCGTCCCTACCTGCTTCGCGCATTTTTTCAGTCAGTACAGCACGCGCCGGCGCATAGGTGGAAATTTTGCTGGCAGTTTGTCCCACTTCATCTAATTGCAATTTATCGCCCAGATACTCACCATCTACAAACATTTTAAGTGTGGCATCCGGCTGACGCTCAAAAGTAAACACAAGTCCTTTGGCAGTTTTTAATACCGCATCGGGATTAGCCGCATCAATTTTGCGCGCAAACACGGTGTAAGCCAAAGCACGGTACAATCCGCCTGTACTTAAAAAGCCATAGCCCAATTTTTCCGCAGCGGCGCGGCCCACGGAAGATTTCCCCGTGCCGGCAGTACCGTCTATGGAAATAACTAGTCCGTTTCGGCGGCTCATTCAACCTCCAAGCTGTCCGTTACCCCGCGAATAGCCATCATCAGCGCGTCCGGGCTGGAAGCAGCCGCGAGTACTTGTTCCATCTCTACTTTATTAGTTTTGTGCAACTCAGCTAATGATTGGTCAAATGTGTTCATGCCATAGAACGCACCATTTTGCATAGCTTTCACCAAATCGCCCGGGCGATTTTCTAGAATGAGTTTGCGGGTCTGCGGAGTACCCACCATAATTTCCAAAGCCGGAATCATACCAGGTTTAATTGTCGGCAACAAACGCTGGCAAATAATCCCGCGCACCAGCTCAGACAATTGCAGCCGCACTTGCGCATGCTGTTCAATCGGGAAAGCTTCCGTCAAGCGGGCCAGGGTTTGCGTGACGTTTACCGTGTGCATGGTACACAAAACCAGCTGACCGGTTTCCGCAGCGGAGATAGCGGATTTCATTACTTCCGTATCGCGCAGCTCCCCGATCATAATCGTGTCCGGGTCTTGACGCATAGCAGCACGCAAAGCCCCTGTATAAGACGGTGTATCTACGCCCAGCTCCAACTGGCTGACGATACATTTGTTTTCAGTATGTACAAATTCAATGGGGTCTTCAATCGTGATAATATGCCCATTGCGTGTGCTGTTGATGTAATCCAAGATGGCAGCTAAAGTAGAAGATTTACCAGAGCCTGTCATACCGGTTACAATAATAAGTCCGCGGCGGTTTTCGGCAATTTTTTTCAAGACTTCTTCCGGTAAATTTAACTCTTTAAAAGAAGGAATTTTCAGCGGAATATGGCGTATAGCCATAGCCACTTTGCCCGATTGGTGGAACACGTTAAAACGGAAACGCCCATACGACTTGGCATCTAGTGAGAAATCCACCGTGCTGTATTGTTCAAAAATTTTGCGTTCACGCTCGCCCATACAAGCATAAGCCATTTTTTTTGCTTCTTCGTTACTGACAAAAGAATCGTCAATCGGCTTAATTTGCCCGTTCAAACGCACATAGGCGTTGGAATTACCGCGGATATGTAATCCGCTTGCCTTATTATCTACTACTGTCCTAAGTAAACTTTGAAGTCCTACCGCCATATTATTCTCCTTATCACTTATTTAGTGTATTTTTTTTGCGGCGCAGAAAAGCAGGAATTAACATACTGTCTTCCTCATCTTGCGGCGCCTTCGGCTCGTCAAATGTAGCAAATACATTTTTATTTAAATCATATTCTTCCGGCTTATTGGTGGGAAGCGGGCGGCGGGAAATAAACATATTGGCTTTTTCCGCGCTAAACCCTGTTGCAATTACCGTCACTTTAAAACTGTCTTTTAAAGACGCATCATACGATTGCCCAAACATTACAATGGAATCGTTACTGGCATATTGGCGGATTAAGTTCATCACTTCGCCCTGTTCCATAAGCGTCACATCTTTATTAGCTGCGAAATGCACAATAAATCCTTTGGCACCACGTATATCGGCATTTTCCAGCAGAGGAGAGGAAATAGCTTGTTTTACAGCAGCCAAATGACGCCCCGGCCCGCTGGCTTCCCCTATGCCAATGAGTGATTTTTGGGAATTGCACATCACTTTGCGAATATCGTTAAAATCAATGTTTACCTCACCCGGTTTGGTGATAACTTCCGCAATTCCTTTCACCGCTTGCAATAATACTTCATCTACCATTTTAAAAGCATCCGGAGTAGAGGTTTTGGCATCAATATTGGCAAAAAGTTTTTCATTGGGCACGATAATCATAGAGTCCACATACTTTTGCATTTCTTTGATGCCCTCGTCGGCCTGTTTTTCACGCACATATCCTTCAAAGCTAAAGGGCCGCGTGACAACGCCCACCACCAACAAATCATCTCCGTAAATTTCTTTGGCCAGTTTGGCTAAATACGGCGCGACCCCGGTTCCGGTGCCGCCCCCCATACCGGCGGTGATAAATAATAAATCGGTCTGTCCAATAATGAGTTTAAGTTTTTCTTTGGACTCCTCTGCCGCGCGGCGTCCTTTTTCCGGGTCTCCGCCTACCCCGAGCCCTTTGGTAATTTTTTCACCTACTTGCACCAAATACGGCGCTTGGTTGCGGCGCAAATCTTGCGCGTCCGTATTGACGGCAATAAAGTCAATATCTTGCAGGCCGGCGTTAACCATGTGATTGATCGCGTTGCCGCCACCGCCGCCCACACCAATCACTTTAATCTTGGCTTTTTTGCTTTCAAACAAATCAGCTGGCATATATACGTCTTGCATAAATACTCCTGACATCAACCGCCGAAGATATCCATTCCTTTAAACAAACGGCCGATTTTGCCAAATAAAGATTTCCCGCTCCCGCCGTAACTTTCGCGGCCATATTCCTCATATCCTGTACTTTCGGAAGCATAAGCTACCAGCGACACAGCTGTACTGTAAAGCGGATCAAAAAATTCATCGGCTGCGGTGACTAAATCACGTTGCACACCGCCGCAGCGCACTTCTTTCAGCCCCAGCACGTTCATGGCTTGTTCTTGCATACCGGGCATCAAACTGCCGCCGCCTGTTAATACGCCCACGATCGCGCTGTTCTTGTAGCCCGACGTAGCCACGCAGTGTTGGATTTGCTCTAGCAGTTCTTCCACGCGGGGTTGAATAATATCCAAAATGTAATGTTTATTAATATTGTTGGTGCTGCGCCCGTCCAAAGACGGCACCGGGATTTCCCCATCTTCTTCTAAAAACGTCGGAAACGCCACGCCGTATTTTTCTTTGACCATGCGCGCATTTTGCCGCGACGTATGCAACAGGCGCGACAAATCGCTGGTAATCAAATCACAGCCATAGGGGATATCGCGTGAGAATTTTAAAATTCCTTCATTGTAAATGCCCACGGACATAGTTTCTCCGCCCAAATCCACAATCAGCGCGCCGATATCTTTTTCTTCTTGCGTCAGCACACAATGCCCCAGCGGTACCATGCCATAAAACATATTGTCAATTTTATAGCCCGGGCGTTGAATAGCTTTGGCTAAATTGTTCAGATGAGTAGAGGAGCCCGTCGTGATATGCACGTCTACTTCCAGCAAAGAGCCTTCCATCCCTTCGGGATTGGTAATACCGCGCAGTTTATCAATGGCAAAACCTTGCGTAAATACGTGGATAATTTCATTATCATTTTTAATCGGCATAGATTTGGCATTTTCTACAGCCAGGTCCATATCCGCCTGCGTAATTTCTTTATCCATGCGGGAAATGTTATATGTGCCGTGATTGGAAAAAGATTCTAAATGCGCCCCGCGTAGCCCGACGTATAAATGGCTGATATCTTTATTCAGTTCGCGCTCCAAGCCGCCCAATAAATACGTCACCGCAGCCGACGTTTCACGGATATCCGACACAATACCGCCGCGCACCCCTTTGCAAGGGACACTGCGTCCGGCTAAAATTTGTATGGTATTTGTTTCTTCGTCATGCGCTGCTGCGACCGCAGTCAGCTTTTCACTGCCTACATCTAACCCTGCAATTAAATTTGTTTTAGCCATATTTCCCACCCGCGTTTAATCTCTTATGTATATTATAAAAATTAACGAGCGTTCTGTCTTAAAAAAACTTTCCCATTTTCAAAATACGTAAAATCCAGGCTGTACGGCTTGGATTTCTCCGACGGATGCACCCGCGCCTGATGGGCCACAATTTGGCTCGCGCGGCGCAGTTTCTCGCGCAACGGGTTTACTGTGCCAAAGTGTATAATCGTTCCGTCCGTCAGATATGCATCCACATACTTACTGTCTATATGAAATACAAAGGTGTCAGCGGCTAATTTATTTTTAGCACTTTGCTGGATAAAGCTGATCCAAGACTTTTCCAGTTTAGCCGGCATTTCCCCTTCTATTTTCACGGCCGCCAAAGTACGCATTGGGTCTGCATTAGGCTCGGCATAAAGGGTGCCGTCTTCGTCAATAAACTGCGCTTCGTGCGCGGAACCTTGCAGCTTAGCAATAGGCACGCGGCGCTTGAGAGAAATATTTAAATTACCCGAAAATAAACCACGCTTAACGCGCACTTCGCGCAGCTGCGGATATTTGTTGATTAATTGTTGCTGTAGTGCCACCGCATCCGAAACGGCAAACGGCTGCGCCACTTTAGGTTGTACGAAAACTTGTATTTCTTTGGTTAAAATGCCGTCCGCACCGGAAACGGATACCGCTTTGGGTTTCCATGTGCCCAGGCGCGAAGCCGTCCAGCCTTCGTAGGCGCGTTTAGCCACCCAGTGTACCCCAAAGCATATCCCCAGTAGCAGGCACAATAAGAAAATAGGTTTTAGAAAAGAGAGAGAAAATTTTTTCCGGTTCGTTTGACGTCTGGCCGTTTGGCGGCCTGCAGCACGGTAGTAATCATACTTTTTCATGCGTTAACCCGAAAAAAAAATAAATGGGCGGAAAGGGAGTTGAACCCTTAAGGACTTTCGTCCACACGGTCCTGAGCCGTGCGCGTCTGCCATTCCGCCACCCGCCCATCTGTATTATATTGTAGAAAATTGTACTGCGTTTGACAAGAAAATCTATAAAATTCTCAGTCTATCCGACCCGACAGCAAGGCCGTATGTACTAAAAAATTTCACTACCCTATGATTGAACAGCTGTTCTTAACCTCACCACACGCTTTAGCAGCCGGGCAAGTCCAGGTATCTGTTTGTGCGGTACAAGTCAACGCTCCCCCCACACAAGAGCCCTCCTCAGCATAGGCGGGTAGTTCTTCCACAAATATACATGAAAAGGATTCCCATTCATCCCTGATTGGGAATATACTATTCGCTTCGGACTCACACGTAAGATAGAGTTTTATTTCCGCCAAAGAGTGCATATTTAGTTCTCCTGAAAGAGAACATTGTTGGCTAATACCTGTTGTATAAGATACAGTAGCCAAGACAGTATCGACATCACAACGCCTCTCACTCATAGCATCCCCACCAGCATCGCCACGGCCAAAAGGATATGTTTGTACCTGTTCAGAATATGACTTAGCAGAGCAGGAGCGGACACAACTGTTGTTTTGCCAACTAAATCCCGCTGCCGTACAACACTCTTGGCTGTCATATCCACTGCACGCCCCTGATCCACATACTAAAAACGTACCCGTCTGCCTTTCTAGCGTAAGATCTTGATAGGAAATACCACGATTGGTTTCACCACATACAGGAAAAGCGTAGCTACCTAACTGTAACGATTGCAAGTTTGCCTGAGTAGCCTGCAAATTCTTTAAACTAGTATTTTGCAACCCATTTACTGTCAAATTTTGCTTATTAAAAAATACAACGCCTCTGTTGTCAGAGCTTGTCCCACTATTAGTTCCGAAATTAATGCTACCTCTATCACCTGCTAAGGAAAGAACAGTTGGACCGTTTAAGTATAGCTTTCCCTTATTGACTGACAGAGTACCAGATACATTTAAGTCTCCTTTTGAGTCCAGCTTGCAGCTATCAATCAAGCCTAGCGCGCAGTTATCACTGACTTGCAGGTCTTTGTACGTCATATACGGGACCGGGAAATAAGTCACCATGCTGATATTGTCAGCATATACAAATGGGGTTAAAAAAAGCACTAAAACGGCATAAATAAAATTTTTCATAAAATCTCCTTTTACTATAAGAAGTGTATCAAAAGGAAAAAAACGAAGTCAAGGGTTATTTGCTTGTTTAAAATGTCGTCTTCAAATGCCTTTTTTGGACACCTCATCCTTTTTTATCTTTTGAACACTTAAAAGCGGATAGCATTTTTGAAGCCTTTTTCCATTTCGCGGTTTAAATCTTTTTTCTTCAGACTTTCGCGCTTGTCGTAGAGGTGCTTACCTTTGGCCAGGGCCAGCTTAATTTTCGCCCAGCCGTTTTTGAAATAAATTTCCAGCGGCACAAGCGTTTGCCCTTTGATTTCCGCCCCGGCGTGCAGCTTGCGGATTTCGCGCTTATTTAGCAGCAAATCCCGCGCGCGGGTGGGGTCGGGCTCGGACAGAGAATTAAATTTGTACGGCTTGACGTACATATTATGCAGCACGGCGTGCCCGTTTTCCGCGCGGACAAAGGCCCCGTCCAGGCTGACTTCTTTTTGCCGGATGGACTTTACTTCCGCGCCCAGCAGCGAAATCCCCGCTTCAAACGTTTCCAAAATAAAATAATCGTGATATGCTTTGCGGTTGGTGCACACCACCAGCACGCCTTCTTTTTTGTTCATGGGTATATTGTAGCAAATGCGCCGGGCGGCGCAACACCTGGCAGGTCTACAGGCCGCGGGGGGACTCGTCGCGCTCAATATAGCCGAATTTTTCCAGCATTTCGGTATTGTTGCGCCAATCGGGCGTGACGACCACCTGCAGTTCCAGGCGGTACGGGCGGCCTAAAAATTCGGCAATGCGTTTTTGCGCGCGCTCACGCAGCGTGGCAATGGCACTGCCGCCCTTGCCGATTAAAATTGGTTTTTGGCTATCGCGCTCTACGTGAATAATGGCGCGGATATAATTTTTATCGCCCAAATTTTCCGTAAATTTTTCAATTTCTACTTGCGTGCTATACGGGATTTCTTTGTGATAGAGTTTGAAAATTTGCTCGCGGATAAATTCGGCTGCGTAAAAACGCTCCCAGCGGTCGGTCCACTGACCGGGCGGGAAATAGGCCGGACTGACGGGCATGGCGGCAGCGGTGGCAGCCTTTAGTTCCTCTACCCCGCTGGCGCGCGGCGCGCACACCTTAAACACTTTTTCAATGCGCGGCAACGCTTCTTTCAGCTGTGCTTCCAAGGCGGGCAGCGCGGTTTTATCTTTGACTAAATCGGTTTTGGTGAGCACCAAATACACGGGGCAAAACGCAGCGGAAATTTTCTTAAACAAATCCGCATGCGCGGGCAAATCCGGCGCGGATGCGTCCACCAGCAGCAAAATCAAATCCGCATCTTCCCCCACCGCTCGGTCCACACACGCGGCCATGGTCTGCTGCAATTTATAGCGGGGACGTAAAAACCCCGGCGTATCTACGAAAATAATTTGATAGGTGGCGCCTTCGGCGATAGCCAAAATGTTTTGGCGCGTTGTTTGCGGCTTGTCCGTCACCGGGGACAGNGTCCGCCCGCCAGCGCATTGAGCAGCGTGGACTTACCCGCATTGGGTAATCCCGCCAGCACCGCAAAACCACTATGGAAATTATTTTCATTAGCCATATTATTATTGTACTTGATTTTACTCCTAACAGGCAAAGCACAAAAAAGCCACAATATGAAATTGTGGCTTTTTATACTCCGTTACATCCGCATTTTAAAATTACGGTTGTGCCGACAAGTCATCCAAATAAGCCCGAATCGTTGGCGTTAGTTTAGCGTATTTATAAGCCGAATCAATAAGTTCTTTCTTATCATTCCCCGCATATTCTAGCAGTTCCTTAAGATATGAGAAATACTCATCATGCTCGGCAGATACGATTACGGCGGAGTCTATTCTCATAGCTTCTAGAGACAAAAGTTCTTTGACTAAAGACATAGGTGGATGGGTGTCAAAAAATGCCTCATAACACAAAATCGACATACCTCTTTTGTTTTTCTTAAAGCGATGAACATTTTTCCGATAATCCTCTAATGTTGCCTTAATTGCAACTTCATTATTCCCCTCAAAAGCCCCTAGCATGGCCCTCTGCCAAAACTCTTGGTTGTTAAAACATTTTTCTATCGCTTTGTCCGTAAGGCTTGGTATATTCACTCTAAGCATTGTTGCTTTTTCGAGGATGTTGTCAAGATCACAGATGTCGGCTCCTGCATTTGCTAATTCAACCACAATTGCAGCATAACGCTCAACATCCTCCTTTTTACCAGTTCCTTCGGTATACTTCTGATACTTCGAATCCAAGTTTATCACAGCGACCCTCAGTGCCTCCGAATAAAGTCTTTTATCTACCCGGAGCTCATTCGCCAGTATTAGTTTAAGCATCTCAACATTTCCCTCAAAAGCAGCATAATGCAAAGCAGTAAATCCATCATGCACGCTAGACCTACGATCTTCCCTCGCATTAATAACTTGAGATGCTAACGGATGCGCCAAAAGTGTTTTCATTTTATCCAAGTCATTGGTACGGGCCGCATCCAAAATATCGTACTTAGAAGGACGCGTTAGTGCTTGCTGCAGTCGTTCCGAGACGACAGATTGATAACCTACAAAATTTCCTGGTCCCTGATACTGAGCAAAGGCTGTTGCTGCGAACAACAAAGCCAACATACATGATATATACTTCATACTGTTACCTCCTTATTTTCGTCAAAAGCAGCGGCCTGCGCTGTTTTTACCCGGTAAGGGTATACCA